>JAYVNW010000322.1:0-5994 GCA_043758225.1 Candidatus Kuenenia sp.
TGGGGCAGGTTCATATTTCAATAAACCAACATTAGGCCGCGGTTTGGCAATCGGCGATCTTGACCGAGACGGACGGCTGGATGCGGTCGTCTCTCATCAATTGGCACCCTCAGTGATGCTGCAGAACGAAACAACTTGTGGAGATTCCGTCATGCTCCGACTGATAGGGACATCGTCCAGTCGGACGCCGATCGGTGCAAAAATCCGGGTTTTAGGAAGTCAATTGCAAACGGTAGAACAATTGATCGGCGGTGGAAGTTTTCAGGCGGCGAGCACAAACGAGCTCCATCTTGGCGGAATTCCAGCGGCAGCGTTGAATTTAGAAATCACATGGCCAAATGAATTTGTTGAAAACGTCGAAATTCCCGGCAAGGGCGGATGGATAATTCGCGAGCGAGGCAACACAACCGCTACTCGGTTTTAGCGTCACCTACCAAAAGTGGCAGTTTAACGAGCCCTTCGCCGAAGGCACTATCAACCGCGGTCTCCATTCCATCATGATTAACACCGGTCGGTTTCTGGACAATTGGGAATACATGCGATCAGTTTTTCTCTGGTGACTTGAAAGCTTTATGAGCTTAAAGTTCATTTTCCAGGCAGTTCAGATTTGAGAATCGACAGAAATTTCTATAAGATATCGACACCGGTTTCCTTGACCGGACAATTTCGTGGTTCTTTTTCTAATTTCGGAGGTGTGTATGATTGGTCGTCGCGTTGGCCGCAAGGCCTTTACATTGATTGAACTTCTGGTAGTGATCGCGATTATCGCGATCCTCATCGCGTTACTGCTGCCTGCAGTTCAACAGGCACGTGAAGCAGCTCGCCGTACGCAGTGCAAAAACAATCTGAAGCAGTTGGGTCTTGCAATCCACAACTATCACGATGTGTTTAACGCGATTTGTCCTGCGGAGACGCATTCGGATTATAATTTTGGTGCTGGGGTGAAAGGACCACGACGGCTCAGTGGATTTGTCAGTCTTCTGCCCTACTTTGAACAGGCGAATTTGTATCAGCAGATACAGACAGCTGTTTCATCGCGAACTGACGGCGGCCCTGTGCCATGGGACGGGGGATTTGCTCCGTACACGACGAAGATGCCAGGGATTCTGTGTCCATCAGACCCAGATACGACTGAAGGCGGGAATATTGGAAAAACAAACTATATGTTCAGCCGTGGTGACGGCAACTGGGACCACAATCAGTGGTCGGGTAATGGTGGTCGTGGCCAGCGAGGATTCTTTACTTCCTCGGGTGACGGCAGAGATAACAACAATGGCATAAACCGCCAGTTCCGCGACGTGCTGGATGGACTCAGCAATACGATTGCGATGTCTGAGCGTACCAAAGGTCAGGCCGGAAATCGCAAGGCTAACAGCGGTGCTCTTTCGATTAACAACGGCGGCGCGTTGCGTGATAATCCAGCCAGTGTGCTCCCAAAACTTGTCAACGGTGAGTTTCCGGGAGCGTTTGCAACATGGAGTGGGACTCGATGGACGGACGGTGCGCCTGCGTTCACGGGATGCACTACGCAGCTCGGTCCAAACAAGGGTTCCTATGTTCAGGGTGGCTGGGATGGCGAAGACGGCATTTACGAACCTACCAGCAAGCACACGGGTGGTGTGCAGGCATTGATGGGCGACGGTGCAGTGAATTTCTTCAGCGAGAATATTGATACGGGCCTGACCACATGTCCGGGGCCGGACAGTCCAGCTGGCCGTACAGGCGCATGTGCGACGTTCACGCAATTTGGACGTTCACCATTCGGCGTCTGGGGTGCCTTGGGGTCGGTCTCTGGTGGAGAAGTCGCTAGCTTCTAACTCAAGATAGAACCGTATCTTCGGATCTCTGGCGGAAGGATGGGTTTCCCATCCTTCCGTTTTGTGTAATTTTACCCCCAACAATTCTTCGAATATCGACGTAGATCTGTTGCCGTGGCCTATTCGTTCGAGGACTGAATTTTATGAGATTTTCTACAATTGTATTGTTGGCCCTTTCAATGTGTGGATGTTCGGGGTCCAGTGGTGAAAAGACCGTTTATGAAGTCTCGGGCACTGTCACATTCGGTGGTGGGCCTGTTGCGAAAGCGACGGTCATGTTCAGCCCGCTTGATAAGCAACCCGTGGCGACAGGAATCACGGACAACAAGGGCGTCTATCGGCTGACAACTTACGATTCGTTTGACGGTGCTGCCGCCGGAAAGTACGACGTACTGATTTCGAAGGTGGCTGTGCCAAAGGAAAGCAACGCTGCGGTTCACGATGCGACAGGAAAGGATACGGCGAGCTCTGCACCTGTTCACAACGCTGCAGATGCAGAGACAGAAGATGGCGGCGCTACGCTGGATCCAAAGTATGGCAAGCCAGGAAACGGGATGACTGCTGAAGTCAAATCATCCGGTAAGAATGTGCTCGACTTTAAGCTGGAATAATTCAGGCAGCAACCCGTGCGACGAAGGCATTTGATCATTGCGGCCCTGGGATTCCTGTTCGGAATTCCAGGGCTTTTTTTTGCACTTCGGCAACATGAAACGTCTGCCGAGGAACTTCTGAAACAGGCAAGGATGGCGCTGAAGGACAAGCACTTCGCCGATGCACTACGGCTGCTGACTTCATTCTCACCTGAGGATTCGTACTTTACAGAGGCGATGTTGATTGCAGGTGAATCTGCCACAAGACTTGATCACCTTGAGGACGCCGTGAAGTACTATCGTTCCATCCCAGTGGATGGTTCCGATAGTTCGGTCCTGGCCCAGTTCTCCCTCGCCAACGTTTTGATTCACACGGGCGACATTTCGTCAGCATTTGAGGCCTTTGAGCGCGTTCTGAAATTTGAGCCAATGGATGTGGCAACTCACTCGAGAGTGGCTTTTCTTTATGCCGCATCGGCCCGCCGTTGGGAATCTCGCCCGCATCTGGAGTTGATCCTCAAGAGCGGTGGTGCCACGGTCGAGGAACTGGCGCTCCTGGCAGATCTGGAACGTCCCGTCGATGAAGAAGCATACCTGAAAAAATGCCATAAGTCGTATCCTGATGATCCCAATGTGCGGCTGGGTCTGGCATCGATCGCTGCACAAAACGGTCAACCTGCGGCCGCCATACTTGAACTGCAGAAAATCATTGACGAGCAGCCTGCACTCATGGCCGCCCAGGCTCTGCTTGGAGAATTATTGGCGAGCGAGCCCAGCAGCCGATTTGATGCCTGGCATGCCGAACTGCCTGCCAATGCCGATCAGTGGCCCGATATCTGGTACGTCAGAGGCGTGCGAGCCCAGTTGCTTGAACGTCAAAAGATTGCGGCGCGCTGCTTTTGGCAAGTGCTCCGAATTTCACCGATTCATCGTCGATCAAATTATCAACTGGGTCGCATTCTTGCTGAACTGCACGACACAAATGCAAACGGATTCGCGGAGCAGTCTCGGCAGCTGTTTAGTCTGACTCAGGCGCTGATGCATGCACTTCGTTCTGAAGGCGGGAACGAAGTGATCATGCAGCAGATCGTGCAGACTCTTGACCACATGGGGCGTGTCTGGGAAACGTGCGCCTGGGCTCAACTGTCGCGGAAGAATTTCCCGCAGTCCGAATGGCCGACTGAGTTTCTGCAACGACTCGCCCCTTTACTGAAAGATCAGCTTCCGATGGTGTTGGCAGACAGGAATCTGGCAATGCAGTGTGATCTGAGTTCGTTGCCGGAATACTCGGAGATTCTGTCAGCCGAAATTCCGGAGCAGCATGCCGCTCCCGTCTCCCCAGTCAACACGACGATGAAATTTCTTGAAGAATCGGCAATCGGGATCGATTTTGTCTACCAGAATGCGGTCGACAACTCCACAAGAGGCGCGCGCATGCAGGAACAAACAGGAGGTGCCGTGACCGTCCTGGATGTTGACCAGGATGGCTGGCAGGATCTGTATTTTGTGCAGGGATCGCAGTGGCCTGCCAGCAGCAGTGTACCAGTCCTGAGTAATGCTCTGATCGATCGCATCTATCGCAACCGGTTCGGCCGGACATTTCAGGATATTACGGCGTTGACGGAAATTGAGGAGCTGGGATTCGGGCAAAGTTGTGCCGCAGGTGACTTCAACAACGACGGTTTCGATGATCTGTACGTGGCCAACATTGGCCAAAACTCTTTATGGCTCAGCAACGGTGACGGGACATTTCATTCAGTGCCAATTCCCGTCGAATCACCTGTTCACTGGACTTCCAGCTGTGCCATCGCCGACATGAATGCGGACGGACAGGCAGATCTGATCGACATCAACTACGTGTCCGGGCCGGATGCATTCACTCGCATCTGCAGTGGTCGGGCATGTTCGCCGTCGGCATTCAGCGGAACTTTGGATCAGGTTCATTTCAGCAATGGCGATGGCAGCTTCAGCACCGTTTCGGCCTCAACTCCTGTCTCAGAATCCAAAGGACTTGGACTCATCGTTTTTCGCAACCCCGACGCGGAGTTCCCTTCGATCTTTGTCGCCAATGATCAGACTCCCAAATTTCTGTTGTCCCTCACACATGATGCATCAGGTCAGCCACTCTTGACGGATTCAGCCTTTCAAACCGGTCTTGGCTACAGTGGTGATGGGCTGCTGACAGCGGCGATGGGAATTGCGGCAGACGATGTGGACGATAACGGGCTGATCGACTTCTTCATCACGAACTTCAAAGACGAATCGAATACTCTGTATTTGCAGATCTCGGACGGATTGTTTCAGGACATGTCTCGAACAGCGGGGCTCGATGCTGCAGGCATTCCCTTTGTGGGCTGGGGAACTCAATTCCTTGATGCGGATCTGGATGGCGATCTGGATCTGGTTGTTACGAATGGTAATATTGACGACTACCGCGATGAGAATGGTGAATTCCACATGCGGCCGCAACTGTTTCGCAACCTGGGGAACACACAGTTTCTGGAAGTTACACCTGATGAAACTGGAGACTACTTTGGAAAGAAATTTCTTGGTCGAGGTCTGGCAAAGCTGGACTGGAATCAGGATGGTCGTACGGACTTCGTGGTTTCAAACATCGGAGATCCGGTTTCCCTCGTGACAAACAAGACTGAACAATGCGGACACTTTATCAATGTCAAATTGCAGGCTACGACTTCTTCCCGAAATGCATTTTTCACACGAGTCACAATCAAGACAGAGAAATCCGAGTGGACTCGCCAACTCTGCGCTGGCAGTGGATATCATGCGTCGAATGAACGGCTGCTCACGTTTGGACTTGGTTCCATGGAGGCTGTAAGATCGGTTCGCGTCGTCTGGCCATTGGGGGCGGAAACCCTGGTAGAGAATCCTGTCATTGATTCAACCCTTGAACTCACAGAAGGGCGGACGGACGGGATCGTTTGGCGTAATCATGATGTATCACCGATCCAGGTGACCACAAAAAAATCCCCCGTGAGCGACACGGGTGGATCGAAGTGACCGTGGGATTTCATCATTGGTCTGGTTGTGTTCACGCCATCACCCGCATGTGGCGACAGACTGGTTTACGCAGCGCTTTGCGGCGTTTCATAATCCTCACAGCAATCTTCAGTGGCGTGGCAATGTGGTCCGTGTGGCCGATGCCGCGGACGATGTGGACTCGGATTCCTACGTCCCAGGAGGGCATTGCCACGGTGCCTTTGTTCAATGCCTGGACGATTGCCTGGAATGCCCACTGTGCCCGACGCGGAATGAAAGGCTACTGGAACGCGCCGATTTTTCATCCACTGACGAATACTTTGGCGCTCAGCGAACCGCAACCTGCAACACTGTTGGTCGCGCCGGTGCTTTGGTGGTCGCGATCTCCGGCAATGGCCTACAACAGTTATCTGTTGCTGGCGCTGATTCTAAACGGACTGTTCACCGTCCACTTAATGCGGACCCTGCATTCGGGATGGATTGCGTCCAGCGTCGCCGGTGTGGCCATGGTCC
The DNA here is from genome assembly GCA_043758225.1 of Candidatus Kuenenia sp. Taxonomy (GTDB): domain Bacteria; phylum Planctomycetota; class Planctomycetia; order Planctomycetales; family Planctomycetaceae; genus SXXK01. The sequence continues at coordinate 5,918 of JAYVNW010000322.1, forward strand.
AGCATCCGCTCATCCTGCTCCAGTCTGATGTCCTGCAATTGATGCCGATGTGGGCCATCTTGTGGACACTGGCGGCG
>JAYVNW010000323.1:0-6919 GCA_043758225.1 Candidatus Kuenenia sp.
ACGGTTTTCCACCAAGTTTTGCTCCATGTGCAGACTTGCTCTGATTTTGGACGGACTCAAAATTCAAATCCGGAACGATTGGGGTGATTTGGATCCAAAGTCATGCGGAGAAGTCCTTTCAATCTGCATCACGGCACTTCCGGCAAGAACTCCCAGCATCCATAGAGCCAGAAACCCGAAGTCGTAGCACATCCAAACCGTCATCAGGACGACGGCGAAGCCCGTAAAACTTCCACAAACCGCCATATAGAAATAATTCTGCGGGTAGTATCTCACGAGACTGCCCGCAGTATAGATACCGCTGAGCATCAGGAACACAAACGCTCCGAGCCCCAAAAAACCAAAACGCAGAGTTAGCAAAACATAAGCATTATCGACGAATTTCAGACGCTCGACAGAATGACGAGATGCTTGAAGATAGGGGATGTTAGGTGGAAATCCAGTTGTCAATTTCGTTCCATATCCCGTCAGACCGGCATGTCGCAACGCATCTCCATAGGCGTCAAAAATCAGCAGTCGATCACTAACGTTCGAATACTCCACGGCCTTTCCATCGATTTCAACGAGTGACTTATTCTTATGGACGCTGACAGTCTTCTGTATGAATTCAAGAGACTCTGATGGAAATGCTCCAAAGGCGATTGCCACTGCGATCGAAACGATTCCGGCTGGCCATCGCAGGCGTTCGAACCTGATGATCGCGATGACGCCAAGCATGATTACGAACGCTATGACTGGTCCGCGCGAAATCGTTGAGCAAACGCCCATAAAGGCGACCAGAAGGGCCAGCCAGCCAATGAGTCTTTGCTTTCCAGGTGCCTTTTCTTGTACCAGGGCGAAACACCAAGGGGCGAGTAAGAGCAACTGGTTGCTAAAAAAAATCGGATGCATCGCATTGCCGAACGCTCGTTTTAGTCCAAATCGGGCGGCATGCCGTCCAACCCCTTCTATCGGGCGATTTCCTGCGACGATTTCGAACAGATTCACGCCGCTTACGGACTCAATAAGTCCACAGACGCTCAGTACTGTCAGTACCCCGACAACCCACGGTACTAAAGACTTCAGGTCGTCGCGACTCCGGATGGCAAACCGCCCAGCAACATACGGTAGAACCCATTCTCCGTAAGCCCGAAAAGGAATCTTGATCTGCCACTGATCAGCATAAATGTCTGCGACGACATTGACAATCCACATGATGGCAATGAACACATCAAGCAGCGTTAACGGTGCGAGAATTCGACCTCGACGGTATATTGTGTACCCAACCAGTCCAATGATAGACAATGCCGTTCTGCAACTGATTTCCTGACCCAAGATTGGGATTTCGATCCAGACTGGAATCAGTGCGGACAGAGTCACAGCGATTCCCAAGGCCACACGCGGGCCGCGCCGGATGCACAGATGCAACCATATGGCTGAAATCACGAATACCGCTAGAAACCACGAAAATATCGGGGCCAGCATTTTACACCCTTCTTGCTGTTAGGGTTCCGGAATCAGCGACCCACGTCGCCAAACTTGTGGATTAGTCCGAAATCATCTCGGCGAATGCAACACGTCGAAGTTGTAGGCAGGGTGAGTGAAGTGGAGCGAAATACACCACCGTATTAGGTTACTTTGGATACCGTCTCGCTGGTAACAAGTTTCTTTAATTCCTGCTCGTATTGCCCTAGAACGTTTTCACGTTGAAAAAGCCCTGCCCGCTTCTTCGCGTTCTCCTGCATTCTTCTTAAGAGTTGCGGATTCTGTTGCCAGCGCATCAGGCAACGTCTCAAAGCCACAGAATCTCCAGGCTCAATCACTTCGCCAAATTCACCTTGTTGCACTTCCTTCGCCAGCGGACTCGACGCTTCGCAAACAGCCAGAACCGGTGTTCCTGTTGCCAGGGCAGGCAGCAGTTTTGACGGAAGGAAATTTGCGCCGGTACCAGGCATCTGTGCGACGAGGCAGGCGGTGGTCGTCAGTAACCGAGTAATGTACTCTGGCTCGGACAATACCGGACCAACCTGAATCCCCAGTCCGTTGCTTGCGGCTTGCTCTATTTGAGATTTCTCTGCACCACCGCCATGGATACTGAGCAGCCACTGATCTCTTCCAGCTCCGGATTCAGAAAACTGTTTCAGAAACGACGGAAGACCTTGTTTAACACCCATGTTTCCCGCATAGAACAGCGACAACGTGTTACGCTGCGGTTGTTGCTGCATCTGCAGCTGGATTTCTGTTTGCAGACTTTGATGAATCCAGTTTGGAATGAAGACAGTTCTTCGATCACTTCCAACCTGAGCTCGCAACTTCTCAAACATTACGGGACTGATCGTGGCAAGAGTGTCAGCAGACCTAAGCGCCCATCGTTGCAGTCGCTTGAGGAAAAAAGCCGCACCCGGAAACTTCAGAATTCCGAGTTCCAAGGCAGCTTCCACCACGAAGTCCTGAACAACAATCATCTTGCGGACTCCACGAAACGCGTACAGATGTCGCAGCGCCAGACACTGTGACAGCATCGGCAGGGCCGTCAGAATAACGTCCGGTTGCCAATCTCTGAACTGCCCGCGCCGAATCAATGCCCAGAGAAAACTCAAGTCAGACATCAGCCGACCACGGCCAGACGGAAGTTCCGGTACGAACATTGAGATACGCCGAATTGGAATGCCCGCGTAGTCTTCCTCCCGAAATGTGATTCCAGCATCCTCCGGTCGGATGCGCCACGCTGGATAGTATGAGAATGTCGTTGTGACTCGTACGTCATGTCCGGCATCGCGCAGAAACAGTGCCATGTCGGTGTATAATGAAGCGCCAGCAAGTTCATCCGGGTAAAACAAATTGCTAATGAGATGAATTCGCATAAGTCAGCGGTCACATTGGTTCGGCAGGAATACAAATCGTCATTTGTATTGCCCAAGTTCGGTCGCGCAGCGCACTTGATTGTGTCGATGGAGTACTCATTCCTCAAACTGTTCTGAGTCGCAGTAATGTCCTAAGCTTCATTTTAAAGAACACAGTATGTTTTTCAAACAGCAGATAGAGGCACCAGCCGCAGGCGATGCAGGTAAAAACTGAAAGCAGGAACGCAATCATTCCGCCGACATTTACGCTGTCTGCTCTGCTTAGTAAGTGAAAATGCTCAATGAGACTCAATACCGGATAATGGGTCAGATAAAGCGTGTAGGAAAACACGGAAAGCGAAGTTCCGGCAAGATCAATACGCCGCATAAGGGGGCTCGATGGCTTTATGCATATTAATTGACGAATAAGAATTGCAACACTGCACGCTAAAATGAGTCGAGCAGCATCGATCGAGGGGAAATACGCGGTGTATAACTCTGTTTGCACGGACTTCGACTCAACCCTTAGTTGCGTGCAAATGAGAGAGCCGCAAAGGAACAATAACGACGCAAGTAGATTTGCCCACGATTTCCTGGTGGGCCTACTTGAGTACGCTAGTGCTCCCAGCAGCCAGCAAAGGAGGAATACAAAATTAAGGTGTGTGAACACGATAAAAGTGGTTGTAAGCAGTACCATCGACACCAAATGGAATTTTTTCCCTGTTGACAATAATCCGGCTGCAAATGTGGCGACGTACAGCCAGACTTCATAAGACAGTGACCACAGTGGGCGATTTCCTCCAAAAGGCGGGCAGCATACGCCTTGCAGAGACAGCATATTGCCGAGCAAATGTGACAGATCGACCTGCCCTGTAATAAGATAGCTGGAGACGGATGTAAACACGAGGGCCGGAAATAACGGGAGTGCGATTCGAACAAAACGATCTATCGCGTAGTCGGCTGGTTTAAATGTGTTTTGCGTCATTTTTTCAATAGATCTCCCTCCGACGAGGAATCCACTTAAAACAAAGAATACAACAACCGCTTCGCCTCCAACTCTCGTCAGTGCGTAAAAAACAGTGACGCAGAGATGTTTGTTCGTGTCAGGAATGTCCCGATAGTCAACAAAGGAGGAATGTCTGGCATGGACAATTACAACGACAAGCGCTGCAAGAAATCGTATTAAATCCAGCCAACAAAAATGACGCTTATTGTTGTGATGCTCAATCTCATTCATGACAATGTCTCGGTTGATTCAAATAGGTCATTTGTTACCGTGGGATTTGCGCGGCCTGCCGGAAAGTTTTTGGGGCTGGGTCAGAACCGGCTGTGCCTCTGAGAATCCAGAAAGACTATCTCTTGTAAAAAGGACCAGATGTTTCTGCGTCGCGAATCAGGTTTTGCAGCATCACATTCGCACACCGGCTAATGGACACGGCGAAACAATGCGGCTTCCATGGGGATTGGTTCAAACGAGACGATAGGAATCTGTGGCAGAGCGATTCGGCACGCGAGTGCGAATTGGCCCGATTTGCGCCAGCATCTATGACTCCGTCAACGGATAGCGTTCGCAGAATCCACAGGTGCACAATCGTGGGCGCAACGCCGAGCGTCAGTGGCATCCAGCAGACTGGATGGCGTATTGATGCCCGGCACTTTTTCAGTCGCAGGATTTGCTGTGAACCATTCACTTGTTAGAAACTTAGCAGAAGGTGAAGGTTTATAGATCTAACCATTCCAGGGCGTCAAGGTTTTTTCCCACAGTTAAGTTTCCAAGTACCTGACGTTTGCCATCAATCGTCGCGTCGTAAACGGTTCGTCCGGCATTCACAAACGCACTTCGAGACGCACTATGTACTCGGTAGAGCGTCTCGATGACGTTCGAAGAGATAGTCTGCTTGAATCAATTCGCCCTTTTGAAAAAGCTCGTTATGGCGACCTACGCGTTGAAATCCGTAGGAGCTCAGGAACGATTCCACTTCTTGTCGCAAGGCCTGCCCTTCATACAATTCAACCTCTGAACATTCTACGTAAACATAGAGGCATTCTGACAGAAATCGCCTGGATCCCTGCAATACTTTCAACTCAAATCCTTGCACGTCCAGCTTCAGAAGCTGCTTTCGAGATATTGGCCAATCCAGGGAAACTTTATCGAGAGTTTTTACAGGGACGTTGATCGTGCCCACCTCGTCTGTTTGGGAGAAGTATTCGGATTGCTGAGTAATCGGTAACAGCGATGAGCTATCTGCGCTACGACTAAGGTGCAATGTTGCACTTGATTCAGACTCGCCAAGCGCGACCTCGATCAACTGCACATACTGACATCCTTGATGGACATTACGAAATACGGCGGCTTCGTTCGGAATGGGTTCAAACGCAACAATCGGGACCTTCGGTAACGTAAGTCTGCACGCGAGGCTGAATTGACCTCTATTTGCACCTACGTCGATGATGCGATCCACGGTTAATCGGCGCAGGACGCCAATGTGTTCGATTGAAGGCGCAACGCCTGATGCGAGGGCTCTCCAGCACGACGGATGTGTAAGTGATACAGCGAGCTTCTGAAGGCGAATTTTAAGCAGTGTGAAGTTAATGGCTTATCCCCAGTTATTAAAATATCTTCAATTATTGGTACGCTGTTTAAGCAGATTGCCTGCGAACTGGCTTAGGATCGATCGTCTCCCAACTGCCGAAAATCTTTGCTGCATTAACTGCAGCACGAGAATCCTCCGCCGGTCCTTGATTCATTGGCAGAGAATTACTCACTTTCAAAGTACAGGCATAGAAGCGTCACGTTCTCTTTCGAGCAAGCGTTCGCTCAGCAATTGCAAGAAACTTCTCCGCAAACTGCTTTCTGCGCACCTCTAGTTCGATAGCAGAATTTCGTGTGGTTTCTTCGCGAAGGCAAGAGTCCGCGTGGCGATCGTCGATCCAGGCTTGCAGTAGCTTTGACGCAATGTCTGCAGGATCATGTGCATTGAAAAAGTCCGCTTGACCAATCGCCTGTTCCCGATGCACGGGAATATCGGACAGTAACATCGGAACGCCAAGCGTTTTCGCCTCTTCGACTGTCGTACTCCAACCCTCATAGAACGAAGGGTTAATCATTGCATGGGAAATCCGCATCAAGGTAAATATCTCGTCGTACGGTATCATGCCGAGCAATTGGATTTGCGACTTCAGGTCGCTGTCATGAAGATATGTTTTTATCCGTTCAATATGTCCCGGGTCCCGTGGATCGATGGGGTTTCCAGAACAAATTATCCGGATGTCGTGACCCCGTTGTTTAAGTATCTCAACTGCTTTGAACAAGTTCAGATGGTTCTTATGCCTCCAAAACTGATTGGGCAGATAGAAGAACCTATTGGGAAGGCTATATTTTTCCCGAACTGTTTCGCGGGAATTTGAACGAGTCGGATTGGGAATGCGAACAACAAACGGCAGAGATTCCAGTCGACCTTCAGAAATTGGGAAATAGCGGCGACATTCCTCACATCCTGAGTCACTGGATGCCATGATTGTCGTTCCGTGTTTAGTCAACAGCTTGAATCCATATTCACGCTTCGCATAACTCATGCGGCTGAACATGTCGGGAAATTCGCGGTGTTGAAAGTCGCCAATCCAAACTAATGTCGGGATAGGAAAACGGCTACCAAACCAGCTCGCATGCACAAACGTGATTTCTATTTTGGCCTGTCGAAAAAGCTTGAGTGCAATAGGATCGTTCTGTGTTAGAAGTGTACTGAGGAATCGGTATCGGTAAGCGAGCGTACCCTTGGTCCAATATTCCGTGAGAATTGGCGCTTCCGACAAATACGGGGCCATTCTCCCAAGGATCTTTGGATCGGTCTTTGGCGACGCAAACAAGACTGGTTGGATCGGTTTGCCCGGGAGCTCATTGATCGCGGAGAGAAGGTTTACCAGATAGTTTATCCCTCCGGTCCAGCCGCTTCCTCCAAAAACTTCAAATGCGATCCTCATGAGCCTAACACCGCCTTACGGAACCATTCCACGTATTCAGCCATGCCTGTTTTCCATTCTTTATGCGGCTTCATTCCCAGTTGTATTGCAAATGTCGTATCTGCAACTAAATCTGT
>JAYVNW010000324.1:0-3432 GCA_043758225.1 Candidatus Kuenenia sp.
GCAAGGTGTCAAGTCACTCGATCGTAGGATTCAATTTGCAACACGACAGCTAGGACCTGCCCCATGTAAATGCTCGTATGAATTCTATGCACTTCTTTCAAGGCGGTTAATTAGAATGGTCACGGGATTCGAGTAGATGCCCTCACGGTCCGAGTAGTTTTCAGTTTGCCCACGAGCCTGATAACATGTGGACATCAATACCATCAGAAACCCTGTGTAGCCCGCACGGGATTGATCAGATTTTTACGTTTTCAATTCACAATAAAGAAAGTGGCTCGTGAGCGAATCGTGGATTGCAGACCGGATGCACAAAATTGATGCCTCTGGAATTCGTAAAGTGTTTGATCTTGCAGCGACGATGACCAAGCCGGTCAACCTGAGTATCGGTCAGCCGCACTTCGACACACCTCAGCTAATCAAAGACGCCCTGTGCAAAGCGGTCCAGGATGGAAAGAATGCGTACAGCCAAACACAAGGGATTGCACCGCTATTGAGTCTGCTGCAGAAGGACATTGATGAACGTTATCATCATGCCGATCGAAAAGTGTTCGTTACATCTGGCACCAGCGGCGCTTTAATGTTGGCCCTGTGTACGCTCATCAATCCGGGTGACGAAGTCATTGTCTTCGATCCCTGGTTCGTCATGTATCGACACCTGACAGCGTTGGCTGGCGGAAATGTCGTGCAGGTTTCGACGTATCCGGACTTCAAAATCAGGATCGAAGATGTACGCAACGCCATCACACCAAGAACCAAAGTCATACTTTTCAACAGTCCTGCCAATCCCACCGGAGCAGTGGCCTCAGCAGCAGAAGTCAAAGCCCTGGCGGAGCTGGCGGCGGAGAAAAACATTGCCCTGATCAGCGACGAAATCTACCGAGTCTTCTGCTACGACGAACCATTCCATAGTCCAGCCCAATGGAACGACCGAACCATCGTCATTGATGGATTCAGCAAGTCACATTCAATGACGGGGCTGCGACTGGGCTACATCCATGGACCTCAGTACATTATTCAGCAGATGTTGAAACTTCAGCAGTTCACCTTTGTCTGTGCGCCCCATCCGGTGCAGTGGGCAGGTGTGACGGCATGGGAAATGGACTTGAAGGACAACATTCAGGACTATCATCGCAAACGCGAACTGATGGTGAGTCTGCTCAAAGACAACTTCGAAATTCACGGCGGTCAAGGGGCATTTTACCTTTTCCTCAAAGCTCCCTGGGGAACCGGTTCGGAATTCGTGGCTGAAGCAATTCGCAACAATTTGCTGATCATTCCTGGTAATGTGTTCAGTCCGTCCGACACACATTTCCGCGTTTCTTTTGCGGCGGATGACGATCTGATCCGTGAAGGTGCTGCGATTTTGTGCCGTTTGGCTAGAAATCCGCCTGCCTAAGCTCGTGGGCTATGCCGATTGGCAAAATGCACATTTTTTTGAGTCAGTTGTGCAAATTTTAGTGAATGATACGTGCTGAACGTGAAAAAAACTGAACAATACTTCAACGTTGGATGATCAGTCGATGAGTCGACTCGTGGGCCGTCGGTCATCGGGATCGGTAGCGTCTACTATTTCGTTATCCGCAGTCAGTAAGGGAGATTTTTATGCGTACTCTTCGTCGCCGGACGCGGGGGTTCACTTTGATTGAACTCCTCGTCGTGATTGCCATCATCGCCATTCTTGTCGCGATCCTGCTTCCCGCCGTCCAGCGTGCTCGCGAAGCTGCGAATAAGTCAAGATGCCAAAATAACCTTAAGCAGCTCGCACTTGGTTTGCATAACTATCACGACGCTCATAACACGTTCCCGCCCGGTCAGATCGTAACCAGGTGGGTCAATTCGGGGAACATTCGTTATGTAGACCCCACTGAATCTTACTCGAACAACCAAGTGTCCGGATTTCAAGGCGTAAGCTGGATGTTTCATGTGCTGCCATATATCGAGCAGGGCAATCTGTACCAGTACTGGCGGCCTGAATTTAACGTCTTTGGTAACGCGGAATTCGCCTATGGCGCGCAGTACTTGAACCCGCCTCAACAAATCAATCAGTGGCTAAAGCTGGGCTATGCTCCGGCCCAGGCTGAAATCCCAATGTTCTACTGCCCGTCACGACGATCAAGAATCAGCAACACGATCGGTGAATTCACGCTCAACAAATACATTGACACCGACGCAGCGACAAGATTATCAACCGGAGTCAGAGGTGGCGGAACTGACTATGCGGGATGTGCAGGATCCGGACTTCTCTTCAATGAAGCTCAAAACATTCGATCTCTTTGGGATCTGACGGCCGCGCAGATCCAAACGGCAAATCAGACCTCGACGCTTGGATACAATCAAACTGGCGGCAATCCAGGTGTTTTCTATGCAAATAGTGCCGTTCGAATTGGTGATATTAAGGACGGAACATCACAGACGATTCTTGTCGGAGAAGCGGAACGTTTTGAGAAATTGAATGGAAAAGTTCTTCCAACCGCACGCACTGCATTTCAATTTGCCAGCGATGGATGGGCGTGGGGCGGACCCGCGACATTGTTTACGACTGTGGATGGTCCAAACAAGAGAACAAACTTCTCCCTTGCTGGCGGCCCTCATGACGATGTGATCCAAGTAGCTTTGGCTGATGGTTCCGTACGTCAGGTTACCCAGAGTGTCGGCCTGAATGTCTGGCAATCACTTGGAAACGCCTCCGGCGGTATTCCAGTTCCAAACTTCTAAAGTTGGCGCAATGCTTCGTGCCTTCAGCCTCTTTAGTTTTAGTGCTGAGCGTACAATTTGACTCGCCAGGTCGCCGGTTTTTCCCCGACCTGGCGTTTTTCTTGCCGCCGATTGATGCAATAACCGCCGAGAGTTTGTGTAAACTGTGCCAATCAGCGATCCCGGATTGTTCTGTGACTTCGTAAGTCCGCCTCTTGTTAATTTCTTTCGAGTAGTTGAATGACCATTCGATACACTTGCCGCGAGTGCGCTTCGGTACTCAAGATCAAGGACGAAAAGGCTGGCACTAACGGAAAATGTCCAAAATGCAAAACAGAATTCGTCGTACCAACTCCGGCAGAAGAAGATGAAATCGCAGTGGAAGCAGACGGACCCGACAAGGCATCAAGTCTAGCTTCTCCCCTCGATGACGATGTCGATATGCCAATCGAATTAACTCCGGAAGTCGCGGACGATCCAGACTTCGATCCGCTGGATGTTCTGAGTGCCCAGGCCCCCGCAAGACCTGCTGCTGCGGCAACGCGTCCGACATCATTCGGCACGGACAAGAAACCGTCCGTTGCCGAGCTGATGCGTGATTTCGAAGCAGGCAAGAAAAAAATTCGCAAAACAGAATCCACGACTGACGTTGTCCGACCGCCAATGGCAGCTTCAACGGAACAAACTGCTGGCTCTGCTGCCGATGCTTTATCCAAAGCTTATCAACAAAAGCGAGAA
>JAYVNW010000325.1:0-1944 GCA_043758225.1 Candidatus Kuenenia sp.
GCATTGTAAACAATGTGGCTTCTGTGAATAAGCCAAGCGTTCCCTCAGATCCCACCAGCATTCTCGCGAGATCCATGTGATTTCCCTGCAGAACTCCTCGCAGGCGATACCCGCAGCAGTTTCTGAGTAGTGCCGGTTGGTGTTCTCGAATCAACGCCTCGTTGTCTCGAAGAATCTGCTCGACTTGCTGCAGCAACTGATTTAGTCGTGTCGTTGGAGTCATTGACGAAAGTCGAAGTGATTCCTGCTGGGCTGAATCCGACAGGATCACGGCACTGTCTCGATTCAATACGTTCGTATCGTCTGAGCTCGATTCTCCAGAGAGCCGTTCCCGTCCTAATTCTACACGCTGACCGCCGGATAGAACACATTCAATACTTGCGACGTGATCGCGTGCAGAACCAATTCGGACTGCATGTGACCCAGCACCATCAACACCAAGCATTCCGCCCACCGTTGTGATTCGGCCATTTGACGGGTCCGGTGCAAAGTATCGCTCACGTTCCCGCAACTGTTGATTAAGTTTCTCCCGAACAACGCCGACCTGAACACGGACACGATCATCGGAAACTGAAATGATCCGATTCATGTGTCGTGAGAAATCTATCACGATACCATGGCCTATCGCACCACCCGCCAGGCCGGAACCGGCACCTCGAGCAATTAAGGGGACATTATTGTCGGCAGAATAAGCCGCAAGAATTTCGACATCTTTGGTGTGACGGGGAAACACGACCGCCAGCGGTTCAATTTCGTACAAGCTGGCGTCGGTTGAGTACGCGACAAGAGCAACTCGATCGACGCGAATTTCTCCTTCGATCGCGTCGTTGAGGTCTTCCGAAATTCGTTTTCGCCGCTCGTCCACTTAAACCCGTTCTGTGTGCCAATGTGCAATTCTAGTTAGTCGCTCCGCGCTGTCGCAGATCCTGCTGTCGATAGCGTTCCGCTGTTTCAAGATCGAAACGCGGATGTTGTTGGCTGATACTGGTCTTTCGGTGCCTTGCGCCGCAACGGTAACACACCAGCATGTCGCCCATCATCGTATACAGTAGCATATCAATCAAACCAGCAACCATCAGAATACCGATGGCGATTGCCGGGTGATAGGTCGCCCATGCAACGCAACTGAAACTAGCCGCAGTCGCGACAAGCGCCAAGCCTAACGCGGGCGGGAAATCCTTTTGACGCCACAAATCCGGACATCCACATATCCGGCAGCGGCAAAGATTTCCGTCAATAAAGTCCTTTTCACCTTCATCGCGATCCCATTGACATACATCGCAATGAACAACTGAAGTGACCGGAGCGGGCGTTATCTGACGTCGATTTTGACAGACGGGACACTGAAAAATAATGTGGGTTGCCATATCGTTAGTCTTTGGTTTTGTCCGGTTTTGCTGTCACTGGCCTTAGTATGGAATTCGCAGGTCAAGTTCCAAAAGTGCGGCGGCCATTTCGCCCATGAAAGCGAGAATCAAAGCCGCGAACAGAACTCCGGTAGCAGCCTGCGTGTTGCGATATTTCAGTATTTTTGCCACGACAAACGATGTTGCGAATGGAATCAGGATGCCGCCCACAATTCGCAGGAACAGCCATAACACATGCACAATGTCGTGCGAGGCAAAGCCGGAACGGCCAACTGCAATTCCAGTCATAACTAACCGCAGAGCTGCTGCAACGGACAGAGTCCTTGCGAACCATGACAACGGGCCAATCGACATTGTCGGCGTGGTTAGATACCAGTGTCCCAGCAACATGCCGGTCAGCATTGCACCCAGCACTGTGGACGATGAAAGGTTTGATAGTAGTACCAGACAGGAATTCGCCGTAATTCCATTGCCCAGTGAGAAACATAATTGCGAAAGCAGTGACAGCAAAGCAATGGAATAGATTGAGATGGCACCCGGCGTACGACGCCCGAGTTTCCAAAAGATATGGCCGGCA
>JAYVNW010000326.1:0-2579 GCA_043758225.1 Candidatus Kuenenia sp.
AATCGGGCGATTGTGCGGGTTTTCTGTTGTGCCGGCAGCACCGTATTGTAACCTGCTTTGAAATCGATTTGATATCGTGCCATCCCGCCAGCATCAGCGGCTTGCAAGATCAGTTGAACCTCGTGGTCCATTTCTGTCAGAAACAATCGTGAAGCTCCCAGTTCGTCCCATTTCTGGCCCGGCGAAGGAATCGGCGTTGGTCCATCGCCGACGATTGGAATGCCTTTGACTGTCGAACCAGTATTTGCAACTACGACCTTGTTAATGGCTGCTGTCCACTGTTCTGTCGAATCGTCAATATCCGAAGGCACGACATAGTAGGCGTTCAATTCCGCGCCATTTGTCGGCAAACCGCGTGACCTGAGATCCGCCAGTTGCTGATTCAGACGTGAAGAACTCGACAGACCGTAAAGCCCTCCAGCGACAATCGCGATGAATATCAGCACGGCAATGGCGATCAGCAGAATATTTCGGCGTGGTCGCGAGCGCCTTGTTACTTCTGCCACGAACATCTCCCTATTGCATTTGTTCTCACCAATGCATCACGCAGCCGCCGTCGACGTTGATTGTTTGGCCAGTCACTTCGCTCGCCAGCGCGCTGCACAGGAACACGATCATAGCAGCGATGTCTTCCGGTTGCTGCCATCGTCGCAGTGGAATGACCTGATTGATCTTGGCCTGTGCCCATTCATCATACGACAGGCGTTGATCCGCAGGCTGTTGATCGTACCAGGATTTCCAGACGGATTCATTCAGTGGAGTTTTCACCATCCCAGGACAGACGGAATTCACACGAACGCCTGATTCGGCGAGATCTTTTGCCATGCATTGGGCGAATTGATATTCGCGGCTTTGCTCGCACTGTACGGTCGATCGGTTTGCGATCCCATCTGCCCAGCAACGCTCGAAAGAAAAACCATCGCACTTTGACCACGAGACTGCATCGCCGGTCCAGCGACGTGCGCGATATGCGTCATGCCCAGAATGTTCACCTGCAGTATAAACGCGACAAGGCCTCACCGTCTGCTGAACGGCCAAGCCTTGCGTATGGTAGAATTTGCTGGCGGACGAAGCCTTTGGTCCGTCAAATATCAGTTGACAGACTTGCCATCAAACTTCGTTCCGGCTTCAGAAGTCTTCACGTTGGCAGGTGCGCCTGAGCGAGTCGCAGAGGCTGGATTTGGAGGCACATCGCGTCCACTACCTTCACCTTCAGCAACTTGCTGATCAGCCTTCGGTGTCCAGTTGGCAACGGACCATGTCGGATATTCGTCCGCAACGCTGGCGGCGAGATCCTGCAGCAGTGCCATGATCTTCTTGTTGTTCATGTCGCGATTTGCCACAACGCGCTGTAACACAAAGCGTTTGTTGTTTGGAATGTACGCGAAGAATTTGCCTTCACCCATGCGGTCATTGGCAGCCAGCAGTCGCAGCAAGGCAGTGCGAGGTACTTCACCGGCCGTTTGTGGAATCTGATCCAGCCATGCCATCACCCAGACGGATTCACCGTTACGGCTGAGCACGGCGGACATCGAAAACTTCCATTCTTCGCCACGGTAGCTGGTCTTGAAAGCGAAGTCATAACGCTGCTCTGTCTTGGTTGGCTTCAAGCCGATTGTTGCCAGGATTTCTCCCAACTCATTTTCGGAAATCTGACCGGGCAGCGGCGCGGGCAGTACTTCCGGTTTTTCTTCCTGAGCCGAAACAGTCATCCACATGCCACCAGCCAAGAGCAGTGCTGGCAGCAGTACAGCACTTAACGCTTTCATCGTTCACTCCCTTGAATCTCAACGGCAATAATTGCCGCTGTAAGCTGATGCCTTTGAGGTCACTCGGCCCCGCGCGAATCCGTTTCGCTTGTGACCGAACACCGTAGTACTTACCCCAATGAAGCACGCGTTCCGTTCTGGAAAACACGTTTTTCACTGATTTTCCATCTCTGCGAGGTACTTGATACAGATCTGGGACCACGTTTCAAATTCATCAATTTGGCGCACCAATTCTGACGGAGGTGCGAATCCTGCGTTTATCATCGACTTTTCACGCGCTCGAACTTTGGGATTGTCTAAATCAAAAATATGGACGATGCCAAGGTGAACTTTTCCAACTTCCGTTTCATCGTCGTTGATCAGCCCCACACACTTTTCCCGCCACGCGGTATCGATCTCCACTTCTTCCTCGATTTCCCGCTTCATGCCTTCCAAATACGGAGTGAGTTCGCCGTCCATATCCAGCGTCGAGACATGGCCGCCAACTCCAACTGATCGCTTCGCATGCAACCTCGCTTCGCCTTGAGCCGTTCCACGTTGGTAGAAGAAGACCTCACGATTGCAGCGAAACACGCAGTAGGGAATCAACTGCTTAAAGGTTGGATCCTGTTCCATTTCCGGGCGAGGTCGATAACTGGCGTGCTGTGGATTCAGAATCACTTCCAGATAGCGATCAATGTCGCCGCAAAAACCCTGGAAGTGCCCAACCTGATGAAAGACGGGTGTGGGGATGACAAGGACATGTTCTACGGTCATGGAAATTCCGGTCAGGCGTCGCCTTGGTGGAGTTAATTTTGGAAACGGAGTTCA
>JAYVNW010000327.1:0-1515 GCA_043758225.1 Candidatus Kuenenia sp.
GCGCTTCGACTTGCCTCTGCAAGCGTTCGATATTTTTTCTCCAAAGCAACGTTGCCGATTCTTCGGTAGTAGTCGGCCAGTGCGGTGCAGGCAGCAGTATGGCCTGGATCCATGTCGATCACTGTCATCAGCCAACGCAACCCTTCTTCTGGCGATTCATATTTCATCGCAATGATCGCAATTTCGTACCGTTGGTTGACCGGGTCCGGACTATTGGCAAGTTCATCCAGGAGTTTCCGTTTCCGGCGTAGTTGTTCTTCGGCCGCATTCACTTGCTGAAACATCTCGGCGGCCTCTTCCGTTTTCCCGGCAGCCTGCAGAGACGTCGCAAGTGAATACCGAACTTTCGCGTCGTATGGTCGTTGCGTATACAAAGGCCGCAGCATAGACACCGCATCGCTCGCCTTACCGTTCATCAGAAGTATTCCTCCCATGGCGGCTCTTGCGTCGTAGTTTTCAGGGTCTATCGCCAGCAGTTGTTCAAAAACGCCGGTCGCATCTGGCACCTTCCCGGCTGACAATAGCATGTCCCCCCATTCAGCGAGGAGTGCTTTTTCCTGAGGCGTCTCGTTCAGACACTTCCGAAATTCGATTTCTGCTTCGTCCAATTTCAGAGATGCTTTCAGGCAAATCGCAAGCTGTAGCCGAATATTTGAATCCGCGGGCGTGAGCTCAAGAGTCTTTCGATATGCAGCAATCGCTTCAGACCAATGTTCCAACTCCCGAAACCGGCCCGCACGGATCGTGTAAGGCAACGGGTCATCTGGATAATCCGCCTGCCAGGCGTCGATAATGGGCATGGCTTTCTGAATCTGCCGATTACGAACATAACCACTCACGAACGACTCACAGATCTCTGGACCATCATCGCCAGGATCCTGAAGAAGCCGACGCAAATGAGGCTCCGCATCCCGCATCTGCCCGGACTGAGCCATCGCCAGCCACTGCTCTCGTTGCAGTCGCTCCACCGAGAATCCGTGATCATAGGCCAATTGAATGTGCTCTCTGACCTGATCCAAGTCACCGAGTCGTCTGTAGGCACGAGCCATCAGGAACTCTGTTTGGCCATCGCTGTGGCGATCCGGAATGCTTTTCAGCCAAGCCAGTGCAATTTCAGCCTTTCGTTCGCGCAGTGCCCGCTCTGCGAAGTAAATTCTTGTCCGTTTGTCAGCCAACGGATACCGGAAAACAGCGGATGCTGCGATCAGAATCAAGCACGAGCACAGCAACCTCTTTTTGCCAAGGGAGGCAAGAACTTGCAATTGAAGCACTCCTGCAGCAGAGCTAACAGTTCCGTCCGATTGCCAGACCCATCAGGACTGAGTTCTGTCGAGCGATTATATTAATGCAGACGCCCACAATGCCAGTGAGGGCACCAAAAACAATTCCCGCCAATGCGGTTGCGAATAACATCCGGATGCTGGACAGACCCTGCCTGCGGGACAAACAGATCGCCCATGACAAAAGCCCAGCTTTCGAAAGAAAGCCGGGCTTCGCGGAGAACCAATTGCTTTA
>JAYVNW010000328.1:0-6706 GCA_043758225.1 Candidatus Kuenenia sp.
GGGCAGATTTGCCGTCGATGGGATTCTGGTTCTGGGTTCCGGGCATCACACTGATTCTGCTGTTATCAAATTCCCTGGCCGTGATTGTGCGATCGGACAACGCGGCGGATGAAGATAAACAAACCGTCTATACGTCCCGCAACTTTTATGGTGTGCTGCGAGTTCAGGAAGAAGGTTTCTATGACAAAGATGATCAGACATTTGTAACGTTGAAATATGCATTGACGCACGGACAAATCAAACACGGATTTCAATTCGTCGATGAGTACTGGAAAACGCAACCGACGACGTATTATGGTCGTGAAAGCGGGATAGGAATTGCCATTCAGATGCGTCGCGAACGACAGCCCGAGAATGACAAGCACCCTTTGCGAGTGGGCGTGGTCGGACTTGGCACCGGCACGATCGCGGCCTACGGTGAAAAAGGCGACACCTTTCGATTCTATGATATCAATCCGGACGTGGTTGCATTATCCGACAAATACTTCACGTACCTGCGTGATTCCGCCGCCAAAACGGAAGTCGTCATCGGTGATGCTCGCATCATGATGGAGCGAGAAATCGTAGCCGCACAAAGTCAGCAATTCGATATCCTGGCAATCGATGCATTCAGTAGCGATGCCATTCCCGTCCATTTGCTCACCAGTGAATGCGGTGAAATCTATCGTCAGCATTTGAGGCCGGGCGGAATTCTGGCGGTGCATATTTCCAATCGGTTTCTGGATCTCAATCCAGTGTCGCGTGGACTTGCCGAGCGTCTTGGCTGGAAAGCCTATCGAATAGAAAATCCCGGCGATGACTCCGCAGGCGTTTTTAGTTCGACATGGATCCTGCTTACTTCGGACGAAGAACTTGGAAAGGTCGCCGCATTTCAGGACGCCCTGACGCCGTGGAAAGATTCTGAAAAGGTGCTGCACTGGACTGACGACTACTCTGGTCTGTGGCAGGTACTTTCGCTTTAATCTGGGACGTTCCAACACATCCGCCTTCAACAAAACTTCATCTCAAAACTTCATCTCAAAACATCATGTTGCACCTTCAATCTGCCTCATCCGAACGCTGGCTTCATCAAGTTGATCAGCATTTGAACGATATTCTTGTCGACCATGCGCATTGTGAGCAGAAGGCTGCATCAACAGCCATGGATTTGATGTTCGACTATGTTGAAAACGAAGACCTGTGCTGCGAAATGTCTGAAATCGTCCGCGAAGAACTGGAACATTTTCAGCTTGTGCGCAATCTGCTGAAACAACGCGGCGTCAAGTTTGTGCGACTGAAACCGGGCACGTATGGTCGCAAGCTGAAGGAGTTGGTTCGCCGCCAAGAACCTCAGCAAGCGGTGGATCGCCTACTGGTTGGTGCCCTGATCGAAGCCCGTAGTTGCGAGAGGTTCGTTTTGCTGAGAGACCACTTGCAGGACGCGCAATTAAAAGAATTCTACGGTAGCCTTTATGAATCCGAAGCACGCCATCATGCGACGTACGCTCGGCTCGCGAAGCAATTTTGCAGTGAGTCAGACGTCAACGCCCGTCTGCAGGAACTTGCCGCTTCTGAGGCAGAAATCATCGCCAAAGGCTGCGAACTTCCGCGCATGCATAGTTAAATCCTTCCCAACCGCGAGCCAGAGTCTATGGCAAAGATTTCACGCTTGACCCATGCTACCCTTCGCCGCGAATATCCGGGGTGGAGTTGAACGCTCCGGAATCCAAACAGTTAACGCTCCTGCCTCGAAAGTCCCCCAATCATGGCTCAAGCCCGTCTTCAGGGTATTTTTACTCCGAATCTGATCCCCTACACCGCTGACGGCGGGATCAACGAGCCTGAACTGCGCCGCTATGCAGACTGGCTTATCGATCGCGGCGTCCACGGACTTTATCCAAACGGTTCGACTGGCGAATTCACCCGATTTACACCCGAAGAGCGTCGCCGCATCGTCGCAATTCTGGCCGATCAGGTTCGTGGGCGTGTGCCGATTCTGGCCGGTGCTGCGGAAGCCAATGTCAGAGAAACCATTAAAGCCTGCGAATACTACGCGTCACTTGGAATTCGCGCCGTCGCGATTGTCGCACCGTTTTATTACAAGCTGAGCCCTGCGTCGGTGTACGCATACTTCAAAGAGATCGGGCGCAATACGCCGATCGACGTGACGCTGTACAACATTCCGATGTTCGCCAGTCCGATTGATGTTCCGACGATTCAGAGATTGTCGGAAGAATGTGAACGCATCGTCGCGATTAAGGATTCATCCGGCGAAATCCCGCACATGATTCGGATGATACAGGCGGTGAAGCCAAATCGTCCGGACTTCTCGTTCCTCACCGGTTGGGATGCGGCCTTGATGCCAATGCTACTGGTCGGTTGCGATGGTGGAACAAACGCGAGCTCCGGAGTCGTTCCGGAACTGACTCGCAAACTTTATGATCTGACGACCTCGTACCAGATCGACGCAGCTCGTGCGGTTCAATATGACCTCGTGAAACTGTTCGACACGATGATTTACTCCGCCGAGTTCCCTGAAGGATTTCGTGCGGCCGTCGAACTGCGTGGATTCAAAATGGGACACGGTCGTCAGCCGTTGTCAGACAAACAGCAGACGGATATCAGTTCGCTCAGCCGTGAATTGCAATGCATGTTGTCAAATCATGGTTTCACAGATCAGCCAGTGGGTGGGTGCCCGATTGGCGATTCAAACGCGAATCCGGCTGAGGTGTCAGCCATCGTGCAGCAGGTCGTTGCCGAACTTCACCGCCGTGGTTTAATGTAAAATGAAAACGATCCGAGTCATCGATTCCCACACAGGCGGCGAACCGACACGAATTATTGTCGAGGGTGGTCCGGATCTTGGCACCGGGCCGTTGCCGGAACGGCTCAGAATCTTTCGCGAGCGATTCGATGACATCCGATCCGCCGTCATCAATGAACCACGAGGCTCAGATGTTTTGGTGGGTGGATTATTATGCAAACCGACGGACGATTCGTGCTCTGCTGGCATTATCTTTTTTAATAACGCGGGCTACCTGCACATGTGTGGCCACGGCACCATCGGGCTCATGGTCTCGCTGCTGTGGATGAAACGACTTGGGCCTGGTTCTCACCGCATTGAAACAACGGTTGGTGTCGTCACGACAACTTTGCATGATGAACATCGTGTCTCTGTACAAAATGTCTCCTCGTATCGCTATCGCAAATCCGTGGCAGTGGACATACCTGGCCATGGGCACGTGACTGGCGACATCGCATGGGGCGGAAACTGGTTCTTTCTGGTGAGCGACCACGGACAGGATCTCCGACTTGCGAACTGTAAGCAACTGTCCGAATTCTCGCTGCGGATTCGCGCGGCGTTGGAATCGAATGGAATTACGGGTGCGGCCGGCGGGGAAATCGATCATATTGAATTGTTTGGTCCGCCAACAAGCAGGAATTCCGACAGCCAGAATTTTGTTATGTGCCCTGGTGGTGCCTATGATCGATCACCGTGCGGCACTGGAACCAGCGCGAAGCTGGCATGTTTTGCGGCAGATGGAAAACTATTGCCTGGTGCTGTCTGGAGGCAGGAAAGTATCGTTGGCAGTATTTTTGAAGGCAGTTGGCAGCCGGATCAGAAATCAACGATGAAAGATGCCATCATTCCCACAATCACCGGATCAGCATGGATCACCGGTGAATCGTCATTGATCCTCCAGGATACCGATCCTTTTCGCGCCGGCATTCGCTCTGAAGATTAAGACATCCGAAGAATAAAACATGACAAACAAGACGCCTCATACAGTGGTGATTGGTGGCGGAGTCATCGGTGGGTTTTCTGCATGGTACCTGCGGCAGACCGGCCGCGATGTGACGCTGATCGACAAGGGCCCGTTCGGCAAGGCATGTTCACATGGGAACTGTGGCTACGTCAGCCCCAGCCATGTGATTCCGCTCGCACATCCCGGGCAAATCAGTAAGGGGCTCAAGGGAATGCTCAGCCGGCAAACGGCATTGCGGATCGAACCCAAAAAGATTCTGAGTCTTTGGCCATGGCTGCTGAAATTTGCCATGCGTTGCAATGAGCGGGATATGATGCAGGCTGGTTTGGCGTGTCATCCACTGCTTCAGTCTTCAGCGGCATTGTATCGCGAACTCATTGAATCTCAGAACATGCAGGTGGAGTGGAATACCGATGGCCTGTTGTTTGTCTACCGCGATCAACATGAATTCGACGCTTATGGGCAAACCGATGAATGGCTGCGAAAACATTTTCAGGTCTCAGCAGAACCGTTGCCCGGCTCAAAGTTGACAGATCTTGAGCCGGCATTGAAAACCGGACTCGCCGGCGCATGGCTGTATAACTGCGACGCGCATTTGCGTCCGGATAAGCTGATGAGCGAACTCCGACGGCTGGTCGATGAAAGCGGAGTCCGCGTCATTGAGAACTGCGAGATGAAGAGCCTGAAGAATTCCGGCACGCGCGTCACGGCCGTGGAAACCA
Organism: Candidatus Kuenenia sp.; assembly: GCA_043758225.1. Classification (GTDB taxonomy): domain Bacteria; phylum Planctomycetota; class Planctomycetia; order Planctomycetales; family Planctomycetaceae; genus SXXK01. The sequence continues at coordinate 4,469 of JAYVNW010000328.1, forward strand.
GCGGTGCAGAAATCGAAGCCGATGAAGTCCTGATTGCAACCGGTTCATGGACGCCGCTGTTGAAAGAATCGCTTGGCGTCAAGCTGCCGATTCAGCCTGGCAAGGGCTATTCGATTACGATGGCTCGACCCAAAATCTGTCCGAAATACCCGATGATTCTGGAAGAGTGTCACGTTGCCATCACGCCCTTTGACAATGGATATCGAGTCGGCAGTACGATGGAATTCGCTGGATACGATACGACACTCAATCGTCATCGGCTGAATTATCTGCGATCAGGTGCCGCTGAATATCTGATCGAACCGACGGCTGATCCTGTCGAAGAAGAATGGTATGGCTGGCGTCCGATGACGGCTGATGGAATTCCATTTATCGACCGTTTACCGAAATTCAATAACGTCTGGGTGGCCGCAGGTCACAGCATGCTGGGCATTTCAATGGGCACCGGCACAGGCAAACTGGTGGCTGAAATGATCAGCGGTCAGAAACCACACGTGGATCTGAATGCGTATCGAATTCAGCGTTAGTTGGACGGCGTTGCTCGTTACATTCATATATTCAAATCGCTGGTGTGTCCATCGATTTCGTTTTTCGTCGCAACAGATCTGATGTCCATACAGCCAGCGTCGCCAGCAAAATGAACAGCAATCCGCCGCCAGCGGAAAGATCAGACGTTAGGCGATCCATATCGACGCCAAAGAACGATTTGGCGATCAGCTGCAGATAGCTGTGAACATGATCATTGATTCCCATCGCGCGCCGAACCTGAAAATGCCAGTCCGTGCAGATGCAGTATCCGAATCCTTTCCAGGCTCCCATTACAAACCACGAAAACAGCGTCGCCCCAAGGCAGATGATGTGCAGCATTCGCGTGCGACGAAAGATCCATCCCGTGAGATTGAAAATCAGCATCGCGGTATGAAATATAAAGAGCAGTATGTTCAGCGTTGCAAGCACTTTGGCAATCCAGATATGTGGCGAGTCATAATCCTGATCTTACTCCTGATCCTGATCGATTCGCGTCGTCCCGATAATCCAGGCCGGACCAATCGGAACGCCGTACCGGCAACACAACTACAACTACTCCGACGGAATGCGGCTTCCGTGCGGATCAGTCGTCGGTGCCGCCGTGACTTCGTCCAGCCGGTTACGCAATTCACGATTGGTGAAGTGTTCCAACTGCTCGGCCTGTCCGTGAATTCGATCCATCGCGACTCCTCCTTCTGCGACAAGATACTGTTCCCATAACCGATGCGAACGAACCAGTACCGATCCCAATTGTCGTCCGGCGTCGGTCAGTTGATACCCTGATTCTGCTTGAATCGCGTGTCCAGTGCGAACGTGTCGGTTCATTAGCCATGCCGTCATCCAAGGTCGTGACAGCAACGAGGAATTGAGTTTCTCCCCAGACACTGTACAGTTGTAAGATCGTTCGTCAATTCTGTACAACAAAGCGATCAAGTCTTCGGACAGGATACGCATCGCAAGTTTTTGGCGTCGCACGATTCGCACGAAGACTCCGTTGCGTGGCGAAACCAGCGACGCTGCAAAAAACAACAGCCCTGCACAGAGCGCCATCATGCCTGAGGTGCTGGTACTGCGAAATCCAAATGCGTGAGGCACGATCACCGCCGACAGATGTCCCAGTTGAGCCGACAGCATTGCAATGATGGCGCTCAGAAAGATCATCATGCCCAGGCGTTCTGTCAGCAGATATGCCGTGGCGGGCGGCACAACGAACATCGCGACAACAAGAATATTGCCCACCGACTCGAAACTTGCCACCGCTGTCACAGCCACGATGATCATCAACAGATAATGCATCAGCCTCGCATTGAAACCAACGCTCGTGGACAAAGCCGGATCAAAAGCGCTCAATTTCAATTCTTTGTAGAACAGCAGCACAAACAGCAGATTCACAATGGTCACCGCGCCCAGCACAACCACAACGCGAGGGATTTCTGCCGCACCTATACTGATCAAGTCATAAGGCGTCATTTCGATGGCTCCGTACAGGACGCAGCCCGGATCGAGATCCACGTGATCGGCCGCCTGCACGATCAGCACAAGTCCGATGGCAAACAGCGTCGTAAATACGACCCCCATCGAGGCACCTTCATCGACGTCGCCAAAGTTACGAATCCATTCTGTGAAGAAAGCAGTCAGAATGCCGACAATCACCGCGCCGACAAACATCGGCCAGCTCGACCGACTTTCGCTGACGAAAAACGCGACGGC
>JAYVNW010000329.1:0-6807 GCA_043758225.1 Candidatus Kuenenia sp.
GATCACGATGAAAGATCTGCTGGCGGCTGATTGTGAGACAAAAGAAAAGTTCGGTGACTATTCTATGCACATCGAATTTCGTACTCCGTTCAAGCCCAAGGGGCGAGGTCAGGATCGCGGCAACAGCGGTGTTTATATTCAGGGTCGCTACGAATGTCAGGTGCTGGATTCATTCGGTCTGGAAGGCGAAAATAATGAGTGCGGCGGAATTTATTCCATCGCCAAACCAAAGGTCAACGCTTGCTTCCCACCGTTGTCATGGCAGACATACGACATGGATTTCATCGCAGCTCGCTATGAAGGCGGCAAGAAAATCAAGAATGCTCGCGTGACGATTAAACACAATGGCATCTTGATTCATGATAACCTTGAGCTGACTCATGGTACGCCAGGCAAAAATCCCGAAGGCGAGTCTCCGGACGTGATTTATCTTCAGGGGCATGGCAATCCAGTGGTGTATCGCAATATCTGGATTGTGAAGAAGTAAGCTGCCAATCTGACGAACAGATCTTCATTCCGCAGGACGGATCCCCGGACCCGTCCTGCTGCCTGCTGGCACAGGTGCGAGTTACCTAAAACAGGCCGTTTCTGTCATACGGCAATCACGCAGGTTCAGCGGGAGTTCTTCGCGAAGGTAAGCTGACGTCGTTTGAAACCGGCTGCGATCACACAATCCGGCATTCAGGGCATTGCCACTCGACACGGCTACACGGTGGCTCACATAGATCTTGCGCTATTCAACATGAAAACCGATCCCGACGAAAAGACGAACGTTGCGGATCAACATCCTGATGTTGTGGCTCGGCTGAGCAAGTTGGCTGAGGGCATTCGCGGTGAGCTCGGAGATGGGTTGACCGAAACGAAGGGTGCTGAGATTCGCGCGGCGGGGGATGTCGCTGTCAGGTGATCATGTCTTAGGATTTGTCCGTTGTCGTCTGGACGCTGTTCATACAGCGACGCCAGCCCTTCGTTAAACCACGACGGACAGTCACGAAAATGTGCCTCGATAAACGGATGGGCGATTTCGTGTACCAGCGTTCCGCCGCCGGTGCTGATGTTTATTACCAATGCTTTGTTCGCTCATCCAAACCGGACACGTGTCTTTGGAACTTTCCGGTATTCGTGGGACTAAGAAAACGAATGACGAACCGCCGTCACACGTCTACAATCCCGCAGAACTCGAAAGTTGCACCGTAATCGATTGGATCTCGACAAAATGTCATCAACAAATCGCCCGATGAATCTTGCTGAACTCAAGGCCAGCGGCTGGAAGTCGCGGAGTGTCAAAGACGAGATTCGATCGAACTTCCAGAACATGCTGGCAAGCGGGGCCGAACTTTTCCCTGGAATCGTTGGATACGAAAATACCGTCGTCCCGGAAATCAGTCTGGCATTGCTGGCTGGCCACGACATTTTGTTTCTCGGTGAAAAGGGCCAGGGCAAGAGTCGCATGATGAGGGCTCTACCACGGTTTCTGGATGAGTTCATTCCGTACCTTGATCTGCCGGGCTGCCCGGTTCACGAAGATCCGTACAAGCCTATCACATCGCAGGGCAAACGCTGCCTCGAAGAACTGCCTCCAGAACAAGTACCGATTCGCTGGTGGCCCCGCAAAGAACGCTACGCCGAACGCCTGGCTCCGGGAACAAAGTTTGCCGACATCATCGGTGAAATCGATCCAGCGAAACTCGCTGGCGGCACGAGTATGTCGGCTGAGGACGCACTTCACTTTGGACTCATTCCACGCATGCATCGCGGTCTATTTGCGATGAATGAACTGCCGGAACTCGATGAACTCGTCCAGGTTGGATTGTTTAACATTCTGGAAGAACGCGATGTGCAGATTCGCGGCTATCCAGTGCAGTTTGATCTGGACGTCATGATTCTGTTTTCGGCGAATCCTGCAACGTACAACCGCAGCGGCAAGGTCATTCCGCAGTTGAAGGATCGCATCGGCAGTTTAATTCAGACGCACTATCCACACGAACGCGACAATGGCATTCAGATCATGGAACAGGAATGCGAGTTGTCACTCGATGGCGACTTTCCGATCATCGTTCCGTTTTTCATGAAACAGATCATTGAAGAAATCAGCCGGGCGGCTCGCAAGAGTCGTTATATCGACCATCAGTCAGGTGTCAGTGCGCGATTCAGTATTGCGAACTATCAGACCATGATCGCGAGTGCTCGACGTCGAGGCTGTGTCCTGGGCGAAAAACCGGCCGTGCCACGCATCAGTGATCTCGGGCATTTGTATTCGTCGTCGCTCGGCAAGCTGGAAGTCGATTTGATGAGCAGTCATCAGATGACCGAGCGGCAGGTTCTGGATGCGGTTATTGCAGAAGCCCTCAAAGCCGTCTTCGAAGAATATGTTGAACAACACGGACTGGAATCGATCGCTCAGATCTTCGCGAAGGGTGTCAAGATTGAAGTCGGCGATATGCTGCCGAGTGAACACTACGAAACTCTGCTGAAACGAGTCCCACCGATCTGGGACAAAGCGTTTGAAGTGAACGCTGCCGACAACGCAGCTGTGCGAGCGTCGTGTGTCGAATTTATTCTGGCGGGGCTGTATGCCACAGACCGCATCAGCCGAGCTCAGCGGCATGGCGTCGTGACGTACGAAGTTGGCTGAAATTCACATGCACATTACACTGCATCCGGATCGAAGAACCTGATCGAAAGCGGATAGTTCCACAACGTGCCATCGTTGGATTTCATTGCACCAATGATTGGGAAGATTACAGTCAGGGCTGCCAGAGCCAATGCCATTGGTATTCCAATGACGATAAAGCACAGCAATCCGGAAACCACACCGTAGATCAAACAACTGATGTAAGCATGTTTGCTGTTCCTCTCAGTGAGACACGAATTCGTTTCGCAGGGGCATGTTTCGCTGCCAGATTGAACATCCTGGCAAAATTCGCGAAAACATGAGACAAATTAGGGATCATTTGGAGTCATGTTCCATGATATTGCTGTCGATTGTCTTGCCACTGTCCCCTCTCCCCCCGCAATCGATTTGCCATCATCAAAAATGCTCCACGGGAAGAGAGGGTTAGGGTGAGGGGGCGAAACCTCGTCCGACTTTTAGTCCATCGCGTTGACTCCTGGTCATCCTCCTCATCCGGCCTGCGGCCACCTTCTCCCGCCGATCTCGGGGTAGAAGGGACATGCAATACGTGCCATCGAAACACCTCATTCCATACCGCATGAAGTCTAATGCATCCCTTCAAAAGCATCTTCTTTATCGTCGTTCTTTTTTTTCTGCAGCCACATCACGCCGCAGCCCAGCAAAACGTTCCTCACGAAATGCCGGGATTTCACAATCTCGTGCAGCTATCGGCCGACATCTATTCTGGCAGCGAACCTGCTGGCGAAGAAGCATTCGCCAGTCTGAAGAAACTTGGCGTTCAGACGATTGTCAGCGTCGATGGCGCGACGCCGAAGATTGACATGGCGAAGAAGTATGGAATTCGATACGTCCACGTCCCATTCGGCTACGATGCCATTCCGCTTGCCGCACAATTGTCTCTCACCCGAGCCGCGCGGCATGCAAAAACGCCGCTGTACATCCACTGCCATCACGGCAAACACCGCGGCCCGGCTGCTGCTGCCATCGTCTGTCGAGTAAAAGGAATCGCAGATCTCGCGGGTTCGCTGAAGATCATGCAGAACGCGGGCACCAGTCGCGACTACAAAGGTCTGTGGCGAGACGTCGAAACGTTTACAGTACCGTCGGCCGACACGCAACTTCCCCAGCTGGTTGAAGTCGCGAAAGTCGAATCGCTGGCCGCAGCGATGGCACGCATCGATCGAAACTTCGACAACCTGAAACTCTGTGCTGCAGCGGACTGGAAGACTCCCGCTGATCATCCGGATCTGGTCGCTCAACAGGAAGCATTGCAATTGCAGGAAAGCTTGTATGAGTCCAGCCGACGTTTGTCCGAGAAGGAACATGCCACTGACTATGACGCAACATTTCGAACATGGCTAACGGAATCGGATGCTGTTGCCAAGACATTGGATGATGCACTGGAAAGCAACAACACAAGTGCCGCAACTGCGGCATTCACGACGCTGCAGAAAAACTGCAAGCAGTGTCATTTGAAGTATCGCGATTGAATGATCTGCAGTGCGGATGTCGCTTAAATTTCATACGAAATTACTCAGCGGCGTCTTTGACGGTCAACGTCAAAGCCAACGGCTCGGACACCGTGCCGAGTTCCAGTTGATCGATGTTCTTCGGCGTTACATCGTTGGGGCGTTGCCAGATAAATTCGGGCTTGTCGCCGATTCTTCTGTCGACCGGTGCGGCATTGATTGATGCGCGAGTCAATCCCTCGGGCACGGCGATTGTGAAGTGGCCTTGTGTGAGTGTCGTCCTTGCTGGCCGAGTCCACCATGAAGCTGGATCTGCCGATGTTATGCCGGGCAGACGACCAGAGATACGCACTTCAAAGTCGTTGGATTTTTGGTTTGAGCGATTGACGGTAACATCCAAAGTGATGTTGACAGTTTTCAGTGGGCGAAAATCAATTTCAATAGGATCGTGATTTTGCTCAGCCAACAGCAAATTCCCTTTGACAGCCTGCCCCTCCAGATGCAGAGGCTCGGTATCCGAAACATCAATCCGTTGATTCGCAAACGCAATTGACAGTGCATCCTCGCCAAGGCTGTGTGTTTCGATCTTCAATAGATGTTCGCCAGCGCCCAATGGTGGCAATGTAAAAGCACCGTCATTGTCAGTTTTTGTCGTGCGATTGCAGATGAGCGAATACAATCCCTGCACGCGAGGATGCTGTCGTACGCCAGACACAAGAACATTGGCGAGGCCCTTGCCATCGAGTCCAACAACTTTTCCAGTGACAGTACGACCTTTTGAAAATCGAATCTGACCAACATCGCCGTTCGCCGAGACAGTAACTTCCAGCGGCGCGAATTCTTCACTGATCTTAAGATTCTCTTTCGCAGCCCAAAGAAAATACGCCGAAGGTTTCAGCCATTCAAGAGCGATTTCAAATGAACCGTCTTCCTTTGTCAACGCGGGTTCCGGCAGACCTTTAATTTTTGGAGTTGGCTGATTGCGTCGGTTGACTCCATCCTCCGCATAGACGAAGTAGCCGACAGCAGGCGTTCCGTCTGGTTTCAGTAGTTTACCACGAATCATTTTTGCGGCCGGAGTTTGAGCCGCATCGATCGCAGGATGAACGACAGTCTTAACCGGCAACGCAATTGTCCCTGAGGGTTTGCCGGCGGCGTCCGTTTTTGATACAATGACTTTCCAATCAGCGGAAGACTCCGCTGCAAGTTTTAGTTGAGGCTCAGCTTCGTTGCGCCGCTGTGCCGGACCTCCAAACAATGCGTTGAGAATCCTGCGATCGGGCGCTGGATACCTGAGTCGAATTCGCTCTGGAACTTCCTGATCCTTTGAAATGTCGCCGCGATCGTAATGCGTCGCTGTGATCTCAGCCGGATTGGCGATATTTAATCGCGTTACTACCGCGGCCCATTGGCCATTTTCGAACCACACGTCGTTGGTGTTTTCTTCCCAGACGACCTTCCAATTGATTGTCGGCTCGACGATCTCCATACGACTTTCCGGTTTCGTATCGTCGCTCTTGCCCTGGTCATGCCCGTCGTTCCTAACCCGAGTTTGAGGCTGCATTCGTAGCATTGCGACGACTGCTTCACTCATCGACACCGGAATTCGCAGTCGCGACGCCTTCCATTCACCATTTGCGGGCCACTGAATTTCGAACCATTGCTCATCAATGCCAGATTCATCGATTTTCAATGTTCGACCTTTGCCCAGATCAAACGTACCGCTGCGATTCGCGATGTGAAGTTTGTCCTGAACTGACTGAACTTCCAATGGCTGGTTGATAGCGTTCGCTGCTGCCAGGCGCGCGTCGGCGTTTTCAATCGTTGACTCCAATCGGTCACGAGCCTTTTCCATTCTGGAATTCAAATCATCAGTTCCTTTGATCATCTCAAGTTTCAACTTTTGTAACTTGATGTCTGCCAAATCAATCCTCGCTTTCTTTGAAATTTCATCAACCTTATCGAGCATCCGCAGCATCGCATCGGCGGCTTCGACTTCCAGTTCGGTCTGCCGAATTTCAACAGGAGTAAAGGATGGGTATTCTTTATTCGCGTCGAGCCGCTGTTCCAGATCCACCTTAGCTTTGGCAAGGCGAACTTTTGCAAAATCTACTTCAACTTGTGATGGCTTCTTCTTATTCTCCTCGCTCGTAGAACTCGTTGCCACATTGGGTGCAGACTCTTCTTCGTCGATTGCAAAGGCACCTGCCGCGATCATATTGGAACGGAAATTCAAGGTCTCGTTGTTGTCCTCAGATTTAGTTGTTGGTTCAAAGTCGATCTTGCCACTCTGAAGTCGGTCAGCTGTGTCGCTTGGAGTCTCATCAGCCGCACAAAGCATCGCAACAGGCACAACGACGGCGGTACAAATCATCATCGCTGCCGCCAGCACTGTTGATGAAACACGCCGACGGTTTTGCTTTTCGCTCAGCACGGCAATGAGCCGACCATGCAGCGAAGAATTCCATGCCATCGCCAATCCACATGCCTGAGTCCACGGTGAGGATGAAAGCCTGGTCGCGACGTTGAGCAGATGTTCGGCGTATGCAGAAGGTCGAACGCCGCTGGCGAGGACCAGGTCGTCGCAGGCTCGTTCGCGTTCGACGTGCATGCGCCAGGCGGCGAGCCAAACCAGTGGGTTGAACCAGTGCAAGGTACACGCGAATTGAGCGAGCAATTGTCCGAGCACGTCGCGGCGCTTGA
>JAYVNW010000330.1:0-4357 GCA_043758225.1 Candidatus Kuenenia sp.
GGCAAGGCTCATACGTCCTTGCCGCTCCGCTGGAAGAACTCCGTCCAGAACAACGCACACCCTATTTGATCTGCGTCTATCGCGATCAAAAGCCGGATCAGTTTGAAGTCTACCGCGCACCTCTTGAAAAGCCGTTGCCCAATATTCCGATTCCGCTGCGTTATGATGAGCGTGATGTCATCCTACAGCTACAACCACTCGTGGATCAGTGCTATCACGACGGCCGCTATCACCGCCTTGATTACTCTGGCGATCCACGGGGAAAATTCGACGAACGACTCACTCAATGGATAAATGAATGTCTCCGCAACGAAGGCCGACGATCCGGATAAAGCCGAAGCCACAGATTCAATTGCGATTTGGAAAACCTGACGGCTTTGAAAAGTGAAAATTGAAGATAGCCAAGCGGCCTGGGGATTTTCAACACCCGGATCAGCAGGACTGCGTTCAGAGAATCACTCGAGCTTCAGTCCGTCGATATCAACGTCCGGCATTCCCTCCGGGGCGTCATTTGTGCCAGCGACAGTCTCCAGCCAATTCTGCGTCGGCCAGTCGAATGGACGAAAACGGTCCGCAGTGCCGGTTTGGTCGCGGTATAGAATCGCTCGGCCCTGACCAAGTGACGCTGCCACCGGAGTGTCGATCAGACTGGCCGAGTCGGTTTGATTCAGGCGGAATGCAATTCGATTGTCAAATTCACGCAGCAGCGAATTTGCTAACCAACGCATGGCGTTGCTGAATGTGTCCGACCAGATGATGACATGGATGCCCACCAGCGGACCTTTTCGAATCAAATCGCCCAGCATCGATGCAGCAGTAGCCTCTTTGACTGCACCGAATCCAGACATCCCGTAGTCATCCTCATCACGCCGCAGTGAACGGAACTGGCCAATATTGCGGAGCGCCAGGATCAGCTCTGGATTGTCAGGAGGAGCGTCACCGTTTTCGCGAGTCGTCATTTCTTGCCAGAATTCCGCGACAACAGCATCCGCGTCTTTTGCTTCCGCCAAACGAAACCGCTGCGCGATGTCAGGCGTAAAGGTTTCCGAAAATCGAGTCTGCGACCCACGATCACGGCCGTCGTGAACCAGTGTCATTTGCGAGGTGCGATGATCTGATTTGCCCGCGGAACCGACCGACCAGCTGACGATCGTTGATGCCAGAATTGTGTCGGCCAGGTCTCCTTCCTGACCAACGATCAAAACGTTTTGACCACCCGACCGACGGAATTCAACGCACATCGGCGCGGCGATTGAAACAGGTTCACCGATCCATGCTGGCAGCGTATCGACGAAGTGTCGTGTTGCATCCGGTGTGCTGGCCAGCCATGCGTTCAGCGGGCTGCAAAGCTCCATACTGGGTGCTACGTTGCCTTCGAATACGATCATTCGATTATCAGTGCTGCTTTGATAATCAGGCCGCTGGATCATTGCGCGTATCATGGATTCGCGTTGAGCTTCATCCAGCCATGCAATCTGAAACGGATGATTGCCTTCGACCATGCCATTGGCGTCGTTGTAGATCGCTTCACCCGGCCGCGTCAACAAGCGAGCGGCGGAGTTTTCTTCGCTTAGAATCAAATGCGCATCGCTCTCGCTGCACTGCAACGCGATTCGTACGGCGACCTGTCCCATCGTGCTGCGAGCCAGCGAATACGCTCCACCGAGCGTCTGCGAGCCCAGCAAAACGTGAATGCCAAACGCTCGGCCCTGTCGAATCAAGCGGTCCAGCAGCAACGAGGCTCGCGACGACACACGGTCTTCTGTCGTGAAGAATTCCTGAAATTCGTCAATCAGCAGCAGCAGTCGCGGCATGCGTTCTTTTGGAAACTGGCGACGAAAAGACGGCACATCCTGCACGCCGCGAATACGAAACAACTCGCCGCGTTCCTGCAGAACTTCGTCCAGTCGTTCGAGTACACTCAAGCCGAATTCGCGATCGCTTTCAATTGCGACGACTCGCGCGTGAGGCAACTTGTTGGCGGCATAAGTGCGAAATTCTACGCCCTTCTTGAAGTCGATCAGATAGAACTGAATCTCCTCCGGACTGTAATACAAAGCCAAATTCGTAATCAGAATGTGCAGCAGCGTTGATTTACCGGAACCCGTTTTTCCGGCGACCAGAACGTGCTGACTGGTGCCGCGCCCCAGACGCATAAACTGTAGCCGAGCGGCGCCAGCGCGACCGATCGGGAAGTCCAGACCTTCGGCAGAATTCTGACTCCAGATCGCCTCCGGCTTTGGGGCGATGCGAGCAAACGACACCTCAACGCGTCGTGCATGTTTGGATTGTTCTCCTACTGCCCGGACCAGACTCACGTAGTCCGCCGATTCCGGCGGCGCGAGCGATTCAAATTCCGCAGCCGTCGGCGAAGCCATTTTCAGGACAACGTGTCCGTCCTTGACAAAAAACTCCGTGCAGCATTCGTGCAGATTGTTCACATCAAAGGAACGTGGCATCGGCTGATTCGGCGACCACGCCACAATCGCATGCACTCCGCAGCGCGGACCGCTCGTTAGGATGCTGGTCAGATGCCGAGCGGCCTCTTCCGTAAACGCCACAGGGAATCCGGCAACGACGACAAAGTGGTACGGTTCTGCAACTTCACCGGCGGCAGCATTATAGTCTTCGATCGTTTCAAATTCGCTGCGAAGATAAGTCTGAAAAACGCTCTCCATGTGTTCGGTAACTTTTTGCAGTCGGTCACGAATTTGAGTGGCATCGGTCCAGATGCGATTGCTGATCAAGAGTTCGTCAAAGTCAGCCAGGTGCATCAACGCGGAAAAACTTTGTCCCAGTCCGACTGGATCAATGAGCGTGAACTGCACACGGCCGGGCATGATGCTGGTCAGTAAACGCAATAAAATTGAACGCACAAATTCAAGCGCAGGTTCACGTCCGGCCGCATCGTGTTCAACGGCAATGGATGTATCACGAGGAAAGTTCAGGATACCCGGTAATTCGAGACACAGGTTTGCGTCCGGCTCCTGTCCATCAATCTGTGGAGGAGTCGGCAGAGTCGCCAGCAGATCACCGACCGGCAAACAGACAGGCAGCTTCGTGGGAACGTGCCAGTTGGCACCTCGCATCTGCGACCAGCGTGGAAACGTGACGACGCGTTCACGACTGCTGCGTGCCAGCTCGCGAGCCACCGAGACATCGGCCTTCCAATAACCGATCATCGCGGCTTCGTCAGCCTGCAGTTTCTGTCGTTCGGCCGTGTTATGGGCAATCAGCGTCTCAATCGCCTGATCACGCTGCGACTTCCGTGTCGCATGAATCCGAGCGATCTCCTGACTTTGCCAGTGTTCGACGGCCGCCTGCTGTCGTGCAAAGTCTGCCTCACTCGCTGCGATGTGATCCTGGAACTGCTTTTCATATTTCGCTAACTGTTCGTTGTACGCTGCAGTGCGTTGCGAGATCAGGCCGTCAGCAGCGTTTTGCAGCTTACGGGAGTTTTGATCACGATGTTGCAGCATGGCGACTCTCCAGGTTTCCGCCGCTGCATCAATTTGCTTCAGTTCGTGTTCGCTGCGTTGAGTCCAGTAATCCATGGCTGCTTTGGCGTTTGCCGCATATTGCAACATGTCTTCAAAGCCGGCGCGTAGTCTCGATTGAACAAGCATCAGCAACACTGTACTAAACAATACGGAGACTGCTGCGCCGATCAGGCACGACACACCCAACCACTGCCAGTCTGGTTTCTGCAGATCAGGATTTAGAAACAATCGCAAATCCGCGCGAATCCCCGTAGCTACGGAAGCAACGACAAGAAAGAGCAGCAGCGATAATCCCCAGACCCTGAAGCCACAAACCCATTGCGGCAGGTTCTGACGATCAATCGCGGCAGCAGACGCCATCGCCAGATCGACCTGTTCCATCGCTAATGTGCGACTGGCATCGCTGCCTTTGATCTGTACGTTGACCGGCGGCAAAGTTGCAACCATGCCTGCATGGCAGTGGTCAAGATATTTTTCGGTGAATTGAACTCGCGTGTCCACATCGCTGATCTGCTGCTCTGCAAATCTCTTATGCGTTTCATAGACCTCGTTTTTGCGTTCTGCTTCGCGCACCGGAGTGTCTTCATTCGATTCGTCACAAACAGACTGCAGCACCCACAACTCACTCTGCAACTTCTGACGAATTGACGACACGGCGTCCCTGAACTCCGCCTCAAGGTGAGCCAGCTTTTGCTCGCGAGTGACACTGGCAGCTTCGCGCACGCTGCAGATGTCCTGTTCAAATTGCGCCAGGCGATCACGCGTTTCAAGAGCGATTCGATCGAGTTGCTCTCGAAGTTCTGATTCATGGCGTTCGTGAATTAACGCCGTCTGTTCGGCTTCGTAATCTATGAGTT
>JAYVNW010000331.1:0-7002 GCA_043758225.1 Candidatus Kuenenia sp.
AGTCTGGCAGCCCGACGCTTGGGCGCTGACACTGTCGATTTCACTGCGAGCTCAAGCAGCTTGTCAAAGGGCGAGACCTTCATCGATACCGCTCAAACGATCGAGGCGATGGGTGTAGATCTGGTTGTCTGCCGTCATCGGACTCCCGGTGCTCCCCATTTGCTGGCGCGGAACCTGAAGGCTGGAGTTCTGAATGCAGGCGACGGAACGCACGAGCATCCAACTCAGGGCCTGCTCGACATCTACACTATACTGAAGCGGCGTGGCCAAATTGCCGGTCTGACGGTCGCACTTGTCGGCGACATCCGACACAGCCGCGTCGCACGATCCAACATTCACGGACTCAAGGCACTTGGAGCGCGAGTGATTGTTTGCGGACCAGCCACACTGATTCCCAATGACATCACGAGACTCGGTGTTGAGGTCGCTTACAACCTCGATGACATTCTTCCGGAAGTTGATTGCGTCAACTTGCTGCGAGTTCAATTCGAACGTCAGCGTGGAGCGTTTTTCCCGTCGATTGCTGAGTATGCTCATCTATTCGGAATGAATGGTGATCGAATTCGCCGGGCTCGCAAGGACTTACTGGTACTGGCGCCTGGACCCATCAATCGCGGCGTGGAATTGACTCCCGAAGTCGCCGATGGTCCGAATTCGCTGATCTTAAATCAAGTTACGAATGGCCTGTTGATTCGCATGGCCTGCCTCACGCTGCTGGCTCAGGAACGCCGAAAAGATCAGGAGGCATGCTGATGAGTTCTTTGCTGATTTCCGGCGGCCGCGTGATCGATCCGGCAAACAATCTGGATGCCATCGCTGACGTGCTGATTATTGACGGGAAGATCGCAGCTGTAACGCCCATCGGCGAGCGGGCGGGCGGCAGCCCACCGGTACAACCACCAGACACTGCAACACGAATCATTGACGCCACCAATCTGATCGTCAGCCCCGGCTTCATCGATACTCACGTCTCGTTGCGAGAGCCCGGTTTCGAAGAAGACGAATGCACGGCAACCGGAACGTCTGCTGCCCTTGCTGGTGGATTCACGACCATCGCCGCTCAGTCTGACACGCATCCTGTCGTTGATAACCGCGCGGCGGCGGAGTTCATTCGGCTTCAGGCCGAACGCGCTCGCAACTGCCGCGTTTATCCTCTGGGAGCTGTTACCAAGGAAAGCAAGGGCGAAGAACTTGCTGAAATCGGACAGTTGGTGCAAGGCGGGGCGGTTGGCTTTTCCGACGCCAAACGACCGGTCGCCAATTCAGAGGTTATGCGACGAGCGCTTGAATACACGCGTATGTTCAATCGACCGATTCTACACTTCGCGATGGTGCCGGAATTGTCCGATGGCGGAGTGATGCACGAAGGCTTCGAAGCGACGCGTCTGGGGCTTCGCGGAATTCCCGCCGCAGCCCAGGACATAATGACTCATCGTGACATCGCGCTGACTGAACTGACCTGTGGTCGGATTCATCTGATGTGTGTCACAACCATCGATTCCGTGATGCAAATTCGGCAGGCCAAGGCACAAGGAATTCAGGTCACAGCAGATGTCACGCCACATCATCTGCTGCTCACCGACAAAGTGATGAGTTCATTTGAGACCATGTACAAATGTAATCCGCCGCTGCGTTCACAGCGTCACGTACTCGCCTTGATCGAAGGATTGCAGGACGGCACTTTGTCTGCCATCACGTCGGATCATCAGCCACTCGCACTCGAAAAGAAACAGGTGGATCTCGATACAGCACCGTTCGGAATCTGCGGCATCGAAACTCTGCTGCCGGTTTGTATTCGAGCGTTAATTGAACCCGGACACCTGACTTGGCCTCAACTGATCGCTCGTCTGACAACAGGGCCCGCTGCAATTCTGGGTCTCAAACACGGAACATTGTCGGTGGGTGAGTCTGCGGACCTGACGTTGGTTGATCCGGCAAAAACATGGACTGTTCGAGCGTCCAGATTTCGTTCACGCAGCCGCAATACGCCGTTCGACGGCGTTGAGTTCACCGGCAAGGTCGTGAAAACCATTGTGGACGGCGAAGTGCTTTTTCAGAGTGACACTTAACCCAATTTCAATTCTCAAACTTCAAATTTACAGCACCCAGTTCACAAACAATGGCACTTACACAATCCACGCTGATCGAAGTTAAAAATATCAAAGGTAAGGGCCGCGGAGTCTTTGCACGCACGTTGATCCCGAAAGGCACCATGTTTGAACGAGTGCCATTGCTGGTCATCCCCGCCAAAGAAATCCTGGACTGCGATCATGGCAATTTTCTGCTGGGCTATATCTTTGAATATAAGAAAGATGTCGCCCTGGCACTTGGTTATGGCTCATTGTACAACCATTCCTACAATCCCAATGCACGCTACGACGATGCTGGTCGACAGATCAAAGAATACACTGCGTTGCGAGACATCCAACGCGGCGAAGAAATCACGATCAACTACAACGGAGCGGAAGACATTCTGGACCCGGTTGAGTTTCCAGTGTTGGACTAAACCACGCCGCTCGATAACACCTGCCGCCCATTTTCTCCCCACCTGATTTTCGGAATCCTGCAGAATGAAACTCTCCTGTGCGCAGCTTTTATTTCTGCTGATTCTCTTCCTCTTGGCACTCGCCGCCACTTGCCACGCTCAGCCACCGACTGAAGATTCCTTTGCTCTCGGAGTGCGCAACACGGAACCAGTCAGCCCGGAAGATGAACAAAAAACTTTCGCGGTACCGGAAGGTTTTCACATTGAACTGGTGGCGTCTGAACCCGATGTTGCCAAGCCCATGAATTTGGCATTCGATGCAAAGGGACGCCTCTGGGTCAGCAGCTCACTGGAGTATCCATTCGCTGCAGACGCCAATGCCATTCCGCGCGACACCATTCGAGTGATGGAAGATAAAGGCGGGGACGGCAAAGCAGATGTTGTTACAGTATTTGCAGACAAACTCAACATCCCCATTGGCCTTATCCCCTATGGCGACGGTGTCATCTGTTTCAGTATTCCGAACATCTGGTTTCTGCATGACCGTGACGGAGATGGACAATGCGACGATCGTGAAATCCTTTACGGGCCATTCGACACGACTCGCGATACACACGGCATGTGTAACGCATTCCGACGCGGCGACGATGGCTGGATCTATGCCTGCCACGGTTTCAACAATCGGTCGGATGTGGCTGGCAAAGATGGCCATCGAGTGCAAATGTCGTCCGGCAACACGTTTCGCTTTCGCCCGGATGGTTCGCGAATCGAATTGTACACTCAAGGCCTGGTCAATCCGTTTGGACAGTCGATCGATCGCTTCGGTGACATCTACACGGCCGACTGCCATACGAAGCCGGTCACGCTGCTGCTGCCTGGCGGATGTTACGACAGCTTTGGCCGGGCCCACGATGGACTTGGCTACGTGCCAAATGTTATGGAACACCTGCACGGTTCAACCGCGATCGGCGCGCTGGCTTTGGGTTCAGATACGACCTTTCCCGCCGAATACATTGACACAACGTTTGACGGCAATGTCATGACGTCGCGAATCAATCAGAATTTCCTGAAGCGAACTGGTTCCAGTGTGCGCGCAATCGAACGACTGGACCTGGTCAGCAGCAGCGATCCGTGGTTTCGTCCAGTGGACATCGTCGCCGGGCCAGACGGCGCGTTGTACGTTAACGACTTTTACAACCGCATCATCGGTCACTATGAGGTGCCTCTGAAACACCCCGGTCGCGACCGTTTTCGAGGTCGCGTCTGGCGAGTTTCTTATGGTGACGCCAATCCGGCAGCCCGTGAATTCCCTGGTTACGGCCAGGATCTGACGAAACTTACTGTACCTCAGTTGTTCGACGTGATTCGCACATCTCCGACGGCGCAGAAAAATCTGGCTCGGGACCTGATTGCAGATAGATCGGCGCCAAACATGAACGACTATCTGAGGCAACACTTCGCAGATCCCGATGCAACCGTGCGGCGATACGCGCTTCGATTGATGGCGCAGAGGAATGCGTTGTCAGTTATTGAACTTGCAACAGCAACCGTTGATCCTGATGAACTCGTCCGCGTTCATGCGTTTCGAGCCCTGCGTGAGTTGTCAACAGCAGCCGTCAGTGAATCAGAAGCGTCCAAACTGCTGCGACGCGGATTCGGCGATTTTTCACCGATGGTCCGACGCACGGCCGTTGCGGCTTCGTCCCGGCATCTTTCAAATCCGCTGACTGCTCCGTTGCTGCGGATGCTGCATACGAACGATCTGGCCGACGTGTTTCTGCTTCACTCGATACGAATCGCATTGCGAGACCATTTACTGAACGACGATTGGTTTCGTGAGTTGGCATCGCATTCACCTCTGGCCGCGGATCGGTTGGCTCTCGCGGATCTGAGCCTTGCCATCAAGTCACCGGCTGCGGCCGAATATATCGCTTCGAATGTCGAATTTCTGGGGGCTGCGCAGCCCGGAAAACTCGCCGACTATCTGCAGTTTTCATCTGCGTCCGTGTCACCAGAAGCGGCGGCAAATGTGGTTTCAACTGTGCGAAGCCGCTTTGCTGGCGACGTCGGGTTACAATTGCAGTTGCTGAATTCCATGCGTCAGGGGTTTGCTCAACGAAATCAGAAGCCGCCGCAAGCCGTGCGAGAATGGGCGCTGGCAACCGCATTGACACTGTTGAATATGAAGTCGTTGGACGACATGAACGCACTGAACACCAAACCGGCATTCGGATGGTCATATTTGCCGAATCCTGAATCTTTCAATGCGCAGAACTGCTGGGGAGTGACAACTTCAAGGACGTCTGCCGACGGTGCTGCCGGAGCGCCAATGTTCAGCAGCTTTGAAACAGGGGAACAACGCACCGGGTTGTACCGCTCGGATAGTTTTGAACCTGCCGACACTCTGAGTTTCTTTGCGGCTGGCCATGATGGATTTCCGGACAAGCCATTGAAGAAAGTTAACTTCGTCCGCCTGCGCGATGCAGCGACCAGCGAAGTCCTCCGAGAAGCCTCGCCGCCGCGCAATGATGTCGCTCAAAAAATTGAATGGCAAACGGCAGATTTCAAAGGACGAAAAATCTTCGTGGAACTCGTGGATGGCGACGCCGGGACGGCCTATGCATGGCTTGCAGTTGGTCGCTTTTCAGACGCGCGACTCAATCCATCCGGCGCTCAGGTGCAGCGAACAGAAGCCGCAACGCTGATCGGCGATTTCGCAATCGAAGAACTGCGTCCCGCAATGATTCGGCTGATCACCAGCAATGAACAACTGCGTGAAACTCGTGCTGTCTTTGCAACTGCGATGATGAAGCTTCAGCCAAATTCACAACTTGCCGCCGTCGCACTTACCCCATCAATCGCTGGCGCAACGGATGCCATGGTGAACGATGCCATGCACGTCCTCGCCGGAAATCAGCCAGATGCTGCCGAATCAATTCTGGCACCTGTCTTTCAAGTGGCAACATCGCCGGAACAACTCACGCTGGCAGAAAAACTTGCTGGAGATGCAACCAGCCTTGATCTGCTCCTGAAACTAATGGAATCTGGTAAAGCCTCTGCCCGCCTGCTGTTGAAAACTAACGTACAGCAACGCCTCGATGCTGTCGCCTCTGACGCAGTCAAGCAGCGTGCCAAGTCACTGACGGAAAATCTTCCCAGTGAAGACGCCGTTATTGATCAACTCATCGCGCAGCGACGCAATTCACTCAACGCAGCATCCGGCGACGCTACGGCCGGCAAAGAACTCTTCAAAAAGAGCTGCATGATTTGCCATCAGATCGCGGGAGAAGGCAAACAAGTCGGCCCGAACCTCGACGGTATCGGCAACCGCGGCATTGATCGAGTCCTTGAAGATATCCTGGCACCAAATCGCAACGTCGATGTGGCCTTCCGCACCACAACAGTCGTCACCGACGAAGGCAAAGCCTACAGTGGCCTGTTGAAAGAACTCGAAGGCAATCGAATCAGCATCGTCGACAGCATCGCCAAAGAAACAATTCTGCAGACAGACGTCATTGAAGAACGGAAAGCCGCGACGTCATCACCGATGCCATCCAACGTGGGTGAAACGTTTACTGAAATTCAGCTGCGTGACCTGATCGCGTATCTGTTGCAGCAAAGCAGAATTAATCCTGAAGAACGCAAAGAATAGTCAACACGACATTTCACGATTTGGTGGACGCATGGCAGATGAAATCCGAACGCTGACTGTGGTCGATATTTTGGCAGAGCTGGTCTCGTTACCCAGCGTCAATCCGATGGGGGGCACCGTTGATCCCGCTATCTGTTACGAAGGTCGGGTGAGTGACTGGCTTGTCGGTTTCTTCCGTTTGATCGGGGCAACATACGAACGGATCGAAGTCAGCCCAGGTCGAGACAATGTGATCGCTCGATACGATTCGCCTGGAGCAAAATTTACGATTCTGATGGATG
This sequence comes from Candidatus Kuenenia sp., assembly GCA_043758225.1. Lineage (GTDB taxonomy): Bacteria > Planctomycetota > Planctomycetia > Planctomycetales > Planctomycetaceae > SXXK01. The sequence goes on from JAYVNW010000331.1 coordinate 6,419, forward strand.
CTCATCAGGACACCGTGCCGGTTGAAGGCATGACGATCGCTCCGTTTACGCCAAAGATCGCCGACGGTCGGCTTTGGGGGCGCGGCGCTTGTGATGTCAAAGGCGGCATGGCGGCGATGCTGTTTGCGTTTCGCCGATTGATTCAGGAACAACCCGCAGGAGCCGCGAATGTGGTGCTTAGTTGCACGTGCGATGAAGAAGCGACAATCACCGGAATTTCGGATCTGGTGACGTACTGGACCACGGCTAAGGGAAAATCAAAACTTCTGGAATCGCCACCTGACGTCGCCATCATTGCAGAACCAACGGAACTGGATGTCGTTGTCGCTCATCGTGGCGTGACACGATTTAAGGTCCGCACAAAGGGGCGAGCCTGCCATAGCAGTGATCCGACTCAAGGTGTGAACGCCATCTACCGCATGGCGAAACTGGTATCGGCTCTTCAGGAATATGCAGACAGCCTGGTCGTGACCGTGAAGGCCCATCCTTTGTGTGGCAGTGCAAGTTTGAGCGTGGGCAAAATCAGTGGCGGCACGAGCGTAAACATCGTTCCTGATGAATGCGTGATCGAAGTCGATCGACGT
>JAYVNW010000332.1:0-8412 GCA_043758225.1 Candidatus Kuenenia sp.
ACGTTGGCGTTGATAATGAGTAATATCGCCGCGAGGATCAGTCGATTCTGACGGGACATTCAGGGTCTCCAATGACTAAAAGGCGGGCGGGGGACGTTAGTCCCCTGATACCTCACGCGCCACGCAATCAGGGGATTGACATTCCACGCTCGCCGAATCGCAGCGGTCCATTCTCGGTCAATTGTGTCAGCAATGCCGAAATTCCGCCAGACAACTCGGACTTGTGAAACACCGGGATTGATAAGAAGATGCCGCCTTCCGCAGTACGCGTTTCGAAATACGCTGCGGAATTTACAACAACTCAAGGAAATCCCGTGACCGCGCTGGAACCGCTGCTGCTGCTTCATCCAACTGACAACGTCGCTGTCGCTCGGCGAGCTTTGCAGGCCGGCGATACGTTGACCATCGCTGGCAAAACACTGAAATTGGTGGACGCGATTCCAGCGAATCACAAAGTGGCACTCAGCGATATTCCGAAGGGCAACGTGATTCGAAAATTCGGCCAGCCCATCGGTACAGCGAGCGCGGATATTCGGGCAGGGCAGTGGGTTCATGTGCAAAATGTCAGCAGCGAACGCGACAAGGCGGGCTATGAATTCTCCACAGACCTTGTGCAGTTTCCAAAACCAGTCGACAACCGTACGTTCATGGGATTCCGACGTAAGAACGGCGGCGCGGGAACTCGCAATTACATTGCACTCATCAGCACTGTTAACTGTTCCGCCACGACATCGCGATATGTCGCGCAGGAACTTGCAAAATCGGATCTCAGCAAATATCCCCACATCGACGGTGTGATTCCAGTCGTCCATAAGAGCGGTTGCGCGTTCGCGTACAACAGTGAAGATCATCATTTGCTGAATCGGACGCTTGCCGGATTCGCTCGACATCCGAATATTGCCGCGTGTCTTGTACTGGGGCTCGGTTGTGAGACAGCTCAGGCCGGGCATCTTCAGGAAACCCAGGGACTTATCCAGCTGGGCGGCGCAACGCTGAGTGAGCCTGATGATTCGTTGCCAATGGTGCTGAACATTCAGGATGTCGGTGGCGTTCGAAAAACGGTTGATCGCGCAGTCGGTGTGATGCGCGAACTTATGGGTCATGCTGATTCTGCGCGACGAGAACCAATCTCGATTGCCGAGCTGACGCTTGGACTACAGTGCGGCGGCAGCGACGGAGTCAGTGGCATTACGGCAAATCCTGCACTGGGTTATGCCAGCGATTTGTTGGTCGCTTACGGCGGCGGTTCTGTGCTGGCCGAAACGCCCGAAGTCTATGGAGCTGAACAATTGCTGACTCGTCGATCCGTTAGTCGTGCCGTGGCAGATCGATTGCTGGATAAGATTCGCTGGTGGGAAGAGTACGCTCGCAGGAACAACGCTTCGATTGACAACAATCCTTCGTACGGAAACAAGCAAGGCGGACTGACGACGATTATCGAAAAATCACTGGGAGCTGTCGCCAAGGGCGGCACCGCGCCATTGCGAGCTGTTTATCAGTTTGCCGAACCGATCACCGAGCGTGGATTTACGTTTATGGACACACCGGGCTACGACCCGATCTCCGTCACGGGACTTATCGCAGGTGGTTGCCAGGTGGTTGTCTTCACGACGGGCCGAGGCAGTTGTTTTGGATGCAAGCCAGCTCCGACAATCAAAGTTGCCACCAATTCGCCGATGTATCATCGCATGCGTGATGACATGGATATTAATGCAGGCTCAATTCTGGAAGGAGCCAGTGTCGAATCTGTTGGTCGTGAGATCTTCGAAAAGATCATCTCAACGGCAAGCGGCGAGCAGACTTTAAGCGAACAGCAGGGCATCGGCGATGAAGAATTCTGCCCGTGGATGCCGGGCCCGATTTTTTAAAGAGTCGTACGATGCGACGCCACTCCCGTCCTCATCGGAAAGGTCTCGACTGGTCCGGAGACACGTCCTTCGGTTTTGTCCGGTTCCCAGTCTAAACCGCCGCGATCGCAAAGATACACAGAATGCCGATCCAGACAATACCCAGAACATGCCAGCACCAGCCGGCAAATGTGACGCCCCAGTAGTATTCGTGGTCGTAGCGATCTTCGAATGCCGATAGTGTGACCCACAACAGTACCGACTGCGCCACAATGAAATGCATCGCATGAATCGCGGCGAACATAATCACCATGCCATGGACACTCGTCTGCATTTCCAGATCGGGCGAAATGGATTTGATCAGTGCCCACATTCCGTAGGATTGCACTGCGACAAATAGCACAGCAGCGACCAAAGCAAGAATCAGCGATCGTCGAAAGCGAGACTGTCGCTCCAGTCGCACGTTTGTATGTGCATCGTGCAGACACCAGCTTCCTAGTGCCAGCAAAATCGTTCCGAACTGAAATGCGACCGGAAGTCGCAATTCTTTGGTTGGTCCAGGATGATGGAACATCCAGCCCAAAGCGAATCCAAGCAACAGAATCACGCCGCATTGCAAGGCGGTCGCAATGAAAAATTGGCGTGCCAGTGACAGCCGAGTCTGGTCCCACCGATTTGACATGGATGGATTTAAACCCCTGAATAATCCCGGGTACTTCGAGCCGACAAACGTCCAATCCTGTAAAACACTTGCCTATTCGCCGTTCGCGGTAACAATACCGTTGAAGTGCGGCGCTTGTAACGGCACGAGATCAGGAAATCGGAGATCCGTCTCTTCGTGTAGTGTTTCGGCTGCAGGGTGTCTTGACAAGGTTTTCTGAAGAGGAAATACAAATGACGAAATTATGGCAAACTCTGGTTCTGGGAATGATTTTTGTGGCAGGAACAACTTCAATGGCAGCAGATTCTATCTATGAATTCAAAATGAAGGACATAGAAGGCAAGGAAGTTGAATTGTCTGAGTTCAAAGACAAGGTCGTACTGATCGTGAACGTTGCCAGCAAGTGCGGCGCGACGCCACAGTACGAACAGCTGCAGGCGCTCAGCGATAAATACAGCAAAAAGGGTCTGGTTGTTGTTGGCGTACCGTGCAATCAGTTCGGCGGTCAGGAACCCGGATCAGAAAAAGACATCAAAGAATTCTGCAGCACAAAATACAAAGTCAACTTTCCTATGATGAGTAAAGTGGACGTGAACGGTGACAAAGAAGACCCACTGTACAAATTTCTGAAAGCTCACGCAGAGAGCAAAGATAATGTGAAGTGGAATTTTGAAAAATTTGTTATCAGCAAAGAAGGCAAGGTTGTCGGCCGATTCGGCACGAAGACCAAGCCAGACGCTGACGAAGTTGTAAGTGTGATTGAATCAGAATTGAAGAAGTAGTTTCATTCTGAATTGAGTGATCCAATCGGAACGCCTGCGAGCTTAACATCTCGCCGGCGTTCTTTTGTTTGACGAATCCTCGTTCCGGGGCTACAGCCGTGGAACGCACTGCATTGGAGGCTCCTGCCTCCACAGACAATCCCGCAGGGCTGGAGACTCGGAACAAGAGCTTAATCATCATCCTACTCTTAATCCGAATCGATTCCGGTTGTGGCGGCAGTTGCGCACCACTGCCACGAAGCAGCCAATCGATTATGATTATGATTGAGAGTAGAATTAAGAGAAAGAGGCCTGAGCCTCGGAACAAGGACATCAATAAGCATCAGGACACAAGAGAATGACCAGACGCCGATTCTGGATCGCCGCCTCGCTAAGCACGACAGCGTCTGCAGCAATGATCGTTGTTGCCATCAGCAGCCTGGCAACTGCCAGCGCCGCGTGGTGGATGTTGTTGGCCGCCGCTGCGATTGGGCAGAGCAGTCTCATTTGGCGGTGGCCTCGGCAGGGCGAAGTCGATTCGGATCTTGTCGCATTGCGAGCAAAGATCTCCAACGAGCAGAAACAGCTCTTCGAACAACAGGAAGAGTTTGGTCGCATTCGGCTGACATTGCAGAGCGATCTGAAATTTCGCGAAGAACGGCTGCAGGAACGTGAACGCGATCTCGCGTCGCGGTTTGCAAGGTTCCATGAATTCCTCGAATATCCAGTCGCAGACGTCCATGCAGAAAAAACATCCGGCGAGCTGCAAAAGCTGACGGAACAGGACCGCAGTGTTCGAAAGCTTCTCGAAGCGGAAGCCGAACGAGTTTACGAAAAAATTCGACGCAATGGCTATACAGTCAACAGCAAAGTGGATCTGGATACGATTCGTAACGAGGCGTTCAATCTGATTCAGCAAGTTGCAAAGATTTACAATCCGACCAGCCAGAATCCGCTGCTGGAAACAAGCTTCGACCAGCTCGCTCGAGCCGCCAGTCGTATTTGTTTGCATGTGCTCGTGCTGCTTGAACAACTTCCGGTAAGCGTGCAGCATTACAACGCTAACCGATTATATGGTTACATGCAAAAGGCGATCGCCAGCTATGGTGTTTATCAAAAAGCTTCACCGTGGCTGTCATATCTTTCGCGCGGGCTTTATGCCGGCAGGCTTGTCTCTGCAACGAACCCGGCGGCACTGGGTGCCTGGTGGCTGGCAACGGAACTGGGCAAACGCGGGGCTCAGAAGGTGATTGAAAATGTTGTTGATCGTCAGGCGATCGCAACTCTGCATGACCTTGTCACCGTCATCGGCGTGGAAGTCGCTGGCATCTACGGCACTGGTTTTCGTCAGCGTGATGCAGGTTGGATTCTGGGTGCGGAACTGGTGGAATTGGTCCACAGTTTTCCAATGTCCGGAGAGAGTCTGCGAAACGGTCTAAGGCATGTCACCGCATTGCCGCTCCGCAGCGAATACGATCGCGTCTATCTTTATCGATGTCTTGCCGATCACCGGTCGGCCGGTCTGCAACTGGCTGATCCCGCAATGCTTCCTCGCGAGGAACGTGAAATCATAGCCAAACATCTGGAAGCATTCTTCACCAGTCATATTCACGGCGCGACGGATGCCAACTTAAAGAAGTGGCGTGACGGCTTTGAGCAACGCTTTGATCTGCGACTCACCCTCGGCGGCGTTCGGAAGTCGACGTCTGATTCGGAACAAAACGAATTGCGAACGGCTTTGCATTCCCTCGCCAGCTTTCTGCAATCTGTGGCTGGTGTTTCAGTCATCGACACAATGCACGCAATGGCAGATTTGAAGTTGTCTCTGCGTTTGGCGGATTCAGATCGTACCGCCATAATCGCTGAGGCCTGTCGAGCGACAGTCACTCAAGCCTTCGAACCGCCGTCGCTCGATCCCGCTTCACCGATCACAAACGATTTCCTGAATGACCTTGCCAACTGTTGCACTGTATCTCAACATCCCGATGAGCAAGTCGAAAAGCTCGCCTGCGAAGTCAGTCGATACTTTCGTCGCCCGGCGCAGGATATGCAAAATTCCCTGGAAGTTGCCTGGCGGTTTCGAGCGAAACTCATTTCTTCGAATCCCACTGCTTGCGAGAATTTAATCGGTAAAGTTGCCAGGGGCTTGTTTGAATTGCGGAAGAACAATGAGCAATTAGCATTTTGCTATGGTGACCTCAGCCGGGTTTCCGGCGAATCTACGGACCCGCTGCCGGACACGTGGTTGCTTGGACTGGAACAAACCGGCCTGTCCGAGCGCCGAGTCGTAGCGATCGAGTGCGGTCGCGAGTCTCGAATTCTGTGGGAATCCGACTGCCCGCTAAAAACATCTCGAACGAAAGGGCTATTCCTGGATGATGCCAGAATTGCCGGTGGAAAGTGGTCTGACGCGGCTGTCGCAAGTTCGCAGACGACTGAACTGGCAGTCTCTGGCAGCCTGCGAGGCGGTCGTTTTCGCACGTATTTCAAGGATCTGCTGACATTTTCCGAGCCCCTGCTCTAGCCGTAGAATTTTCCCGTGCCTGAAAATCCGGAATTATCGACCCAATTTACCAGCCGTCGCAGTCGATATGGAGAGAGCGTGTTCTGGCGGCTGCAGGGCTGTAAGTTGTTCGATGGCAAGCCTTTATCGGCACAGATTGCCGGTTCGTTCGTCTTGACATTCCCCGCGCAAAAGCCATACCTTCCCACAACTATTCGGGCCGTGCCTGAATCGTAAGATCTACAGCAGCGAATGGAGTCGCTTCATGTCCGTCACTCAGTCACACGCTCACATAGCGGAATTGTCTCAGCCGATTCCCTTCATCGATCTGGTTGCACAATACCGGACGATCCGAAGTGAAGTGCGCGAAGCCGTTGATCGATGCTTCGAACATCAGAGCTTCATCTTGGGTGAAGAAGTCTCGCTGCTGGAACAGGAAATCGCAACCTACTGCGATGCTCGATATGCCATCGGCTGTGCTTCCGGCACGGATGCGTTGATCCTGGCGTTGCTGGCCGCTGGCGTGAAGCCAGGCGACGAAGTCATCACCAGCCCATTCACATTCTTTGCATCCGCCGGTGCCATTCATCGCGTTGGTGCGATTCCCGTGCTGGTTGACATCGAACCTGATAGCTTCAACGTTTGCCCTGAACAAGTTGAGCGTGCCATTACGTCGAAGACATCAGCGATCATGCCCGTTCATATCTTCGGACAGTGTGCTGAGATGGAGCCCCTGTGGCGTTTGTCGGCGGCTCATGGCATTCCAATTATTGAAGACGCAGCGCAAGCCATTGGTGCCGAATATCAAGGTCGCCGTGCAGGCGTATTGGGATCGATCGGCTGCTTCAGCTTCTTCCCAACGAAAAATCTTGGTGGCGCTGGCGATGGCGGCATCATGACGACCGACAATCCTGAAATCGCTGACCGTCTGAAACGTTTGCGTGTTCACGGAGACAAAGGCGGATACAATCATGTGGAAGTTGGGTTCAATAGCCGTCTTGACGCACTGCAAGCTGCTGTGCTGCGTGTCAAACTGCGGCATCTGGATTCATGGACCGCCGGCAGGACTCGCAATGCCGCTCGATACCAGGAACTAATCACCGCACGCGGCCTGACTGATGCCATCACACTTCCAAGTGTGTTGCCAGATCGTCGTCACGTCTTCAATCAGTTTACGACGCGCATCACCGGTGGACGCCGTGATGCTGTGATCAAGTCCATGAAGGAGCAGCAGATCGGCTGTGCGGTCTATTATCCAATTCCGCTGCACATGCAGGAATGCTTTCAATATCTGGGTTACGAAAAGGGCGATTTGCCTGAAGCGGAACGTGCTTCTGCAGAGGTGCTGTCACTTCCGATCTACACCGAACTGCCGGACGCCCATCTGGACCGAATTGTAGAAGGTTTGAGCAACGCACTTGGAGGGCAGTCTACGCTCGCATTCCCTGCCGCGACATCAATTCTACAGCGTCGAGCGGCCTGATTTTTTCTCAATTCGAACCAGTCTGCCGTCTTTGTGTCTGTTCCGGTTGAGTCGTCGTTGACACGACTCGAGGATCGCAATAGCATCCGCCCCGGAGAGATGGCAGAGTGGCCGATTGCACCGGTCTTGAAAACCGGCGTACCGCAAGGTACCGGGAGTTCGAATCTCCCTCTCTCCGCTTCTTATCAAGAGCACTCAGACAGCCGCAATCCTTGTCTAACGTCTTACGTTGACAGGGGTTGCGGCTGTCGGTGTTTTGAGCCTGAGCCAGCGCGTCTGAAGTCGGTCTGTCATCAGCCGTCCTCACCGATTCTCTATGGTTGTCAGAAAAACCGGCAACCATTAGTGCAACCAAATCTTCCTTCGCCTGACTGTTTGGTTGCCGAAAAGGACCGGTGCATCCCGTCAATGGGAGTGGTGTCATCTGCTGCACGGCGTTTCCAAGATCGGTAATGTTGGCGTGTGTGTAACGACCGATTGTCAGCTCAACGGTCGAATGTCGAGCCAACTTCTGCATGGCCTTTGCTGAGACTCCGGAGCGACCGAGTCGCGACAAATAGGTATGTCGAAGGGCGTGGAAGTCAGCCTGACCGATTTCCGTACGGAACTGCAGAACGGATGACTCCCCTCGTTCTGCTTTCTCAGCATCGGATTCGGCGTCATTGATCCACCTGTCACGGGCAATTTCCAAATCCAGTTGCATGGTCTTCCCTGCTCTCTTCTGTGAAGCCCATTTGCCTGGCCAGAGGAGCGCCTTCTTCAGTTTGTTCTCAAGCCACGGTCGCAGAATCTCAATCAACCCGTTCGGCAACGGGATTACATCGCCACGGCGAGCCTTTTCGTTCCCCGCATGAATCCGGACAATCGGGACTTCAGCATCCAGATCAAAATGTCCCGGAGTCAGACTGGCGAGTTCCGAAGCCCGCAGTCCGGTGGACAGGGCTGTCGCATAGAGTGCGTATCGCTCGAATCCGGTCATTTTCGCGAGAACCGTGCCGGACTTCTTCGCATCCAGGAGATACTGAATCTCCTGCTCCGTCAGTTCACGGCGCTCGAGCCGTCGATCGGTGCGAACGTTCCCTCCCTCCAGAAATATCAGACGGTCTTCATCCGTTCTCCGGTCGCGAATCAGCCAGCGAGTGAACTGTTTGATGGCA
>JAYVNW010000333.1:0-9883 GCA_043758225.1 Candidatus Kuenenia sp.
CGCACCTGGTGACCGTGAAGGCAAATTATCGTATGCGTTCAAGAAAGCTGAATCCGTGCCCGTTTCGATCACATGCGACTACCACACCTGGATGAAAGCGTACCAGCTTCCCGTTGATCATCCTTACGCCGCCGTGACCGACGAAAATGGGGCGTTTACAATTCCTGATCTACCTGCTGGAAAGCATTCGTTTGTTGTGTGGCACGAGGCCGCTGATGGTGGATTTGTTGAGCGTAAATTTACTGTGGAAATTAAAAGCGGCGAAACCACGAAAATGCAGATTGATTACCCCGCTGATCGGTTGAAGCTCTAAAGCGTTTTATTGAAAATCAAATTCGTTATTTCTGATACTTAGAGGTTTGGGAATGTCACTGACTCCCAGTCTGAAGCCACTGGCTCTAATGAGTTTGCTGTCGATTGGATTTTCCATTGCAGGATGCTCAGATTCTGGTTTTGAATCCAATTTCGTCTACAGCGATGGAACTCTGTCTCTGATGCGTGAAGCGCAGGATGGAACGAAGGAAAATCCCGGCGTCAAAACGTTGGTGGATGATCACTTTGGCAATCCACAACACTTGAAAGCATGGGACAAAATGCCCGTTGACTTTGGTGGCGTGATTTCGGCCATCGAAAGCGTCAAAGACTCTGAACGTGGCAGCAAGATAGTGAAATTAGCCCTGGAAGAGGGCAAGGCAATGCCTGAGAAAGTGCATAGCCTTCAACTTATCACCGGGGCTGGCTCTGGCGAGACTGTTGCAGTTGCTGTGTGGAATGCTGAAACGCGTGAAGCAACTCTTGCAGCAGCTCCCGCCAAACAAATCGCGGCCGGTGATTCTTGTGCAATCGATGGTGGAACGGTCCTGACTTCCGGACGCATGCTGTATATGCGTCACTGCAGTCATTGCCATGGGACATCAGGAGACGGTAACGGGCCGACGGCAAGGTATCTCAATCCACGACCTCGTGACTATCGAAACGGCGTGTTCAAGTTTACGTCTACGAATGATATGTCAAAAGTCAGCCGTGATGACATTCACAGAATCATCAAGTACGGAATCCCTGGAACCTACATGCCTTCATTTCTGTTGATGAAGCATGAAGAGCATCACGCGATTGGTGAATATGTGCGCTTCCTGGCACTTCGCGGCGAATATGAGCGAAAGCTGGTCGCGGAGCTATCAAGTGATTTCTCTCAGAATGCAGTAGCTTCAAGAGTAAAGGGCGGAGAAAAGAAGTCGGACATCCTGAAAGAAGTGAACGATTTCCTGGGTGAGGACCTTAAAGAGTCGGCAGACAGCCTTGGCGATGATCTGGCCGAAATATGGTCCGCTGCGGATGGTGAAGAAGCCGCCATCAGACCATCAGTCCCTCGTGTACCAGATACCCCGGAGTCGCGACGTCGCGGACGTGAATTGTATCTGAGCAAGACTCTGAATTGCGCTGATTGCCATGGGATAGACGGAGCTGGCAATGGTCCGCAAACAATAGCGTTCGAAAAGAATCCACTCACGAATGAGCTTTATCAGGAACCCGGGCTGCACGACATTTGGGACAATCGGAACCAGCCACGGAATCTCCAATTGGGGATGTATCGAGGTGGACGGCGACCAATTGACCTTTTCGCTCGCATCCACGCAGGGATAAAAGGCTCGCGCATGCCGTCGTTTAAAAATACACCACACGACGATATCTGGAACATCGTTAACTATGTCTTGAGTATACCGTTTGATGCGGAGCCGGGCGGAACCGGGATTGCACCGAGTGCTGCGGAAGCGGCAGCTTCTCCCGCAGCTGTCACGGCACCAGCTGAAAACTAGGGTCTGGATCGTCCAAGTGTGCAGGTCAATCGCCTGTCTGGAGTAGCAAATCGTGAAAAAGTTCTGGGCTCTGTTTTTTGTATTTTGGCCGACGCTGGCGATCTATGTCTGCTGGATAGCTCCTGCCCGTGGATGGTGGTTTCCGAGTCCCCCGATGTCGCGGACGGGGGTGCAGATTGACGGTCTGTTCTATCTGATATTGATCATCGTATCAATTACGTTTGTAGCAACTCAATACGCACTCGCGTACGCTCTGTGGATGGGGGCGACCAAAGATGGCGACAGCAAAGCGCACTTCTCTCATGGTAGCCACAAGCTGGAGATCATTTGGACTATTGTGCCGTCCTTCATTTTGGTTTTCATCTCGCTTTCGCAGCTGGATGTACTCGCAGAAATACGGGTGATTTCAAGCTTTCCAGAGAAAGCAACAAAGGTTGCAGAAGTGATGGCCAGACAATTTGAATGGCGCATTCGATACCCAAAGCCGGGGACAGAATTGACTACGGAGCCAAACCCGGGTGACCTGTATTTCGTAAACGAATTGCACGTTCCTACGGGCAAACCTGTGGTGGTCAATCTGCGTACTCAGGACGTGCAGCACGCATTCTTTTCGCCGCAGCTTCGAGTAAAACAGGATGCCGTGCCTGGACTTGTGATTCCGGTCTGGTTTGAGGTCGAAAAGGTCGGAACTTACGATCTGGTTTGTGCGGAGTTGTGTGGTTGGGGGCATTACAAAATGAAAGCCCGCATCGTGGCACAATCGCAGAGTTCTGTTGATAAGTATTTGAGTGAACTGGAAGCAGAGCAGAACGAAGACGGAACAAAGTCTGAGGCTGCTGCTTCCGTTGACGAATAGTTGTTTTACAAATCGCTGGTTTTTAAGCAGCAGCTTTAGCTGCCTCAAAGTTCTCAGGGTTCCTGACATGGCAACTGTTTCTCCAGCTCTCGATGCCCATGGCCACGCGGATGATCATTCGCATGGTCATCATGAGCAGACTTTCATTCAGAAATACGTGTTCTCGCTGGATCACAAGATCATTGGTATCCAGTTTTTGATCACCACCCTCATCATGCTGATGGTTGGCGGCGCCTTGGCCTTGGCGGTGCGCTGGCAACTGGCGTTCCCTTGGGAAAACATGCCAATTGTCGGGCAGCTGTTTGGGCTATTCAAGTCCGAAGGTGGCCAGATCAGTCCTGAGTTTTACACCATGCTCTTCACAATGCATGCGTCAGTGATGATTTTTCTGGTCATCATTCCGATTCTGGCGGGAGCGTTCGGAAATTTCCTGATCCCGTTGCAGATCGGTACTGACGATATGGCATTTCCGGCGTTGAATATGCTCAGCTATTGGTTCATGTGGCCAGCGATCGCCTGCTTCGGCTGTAGCTTCTTTGTTGCTGGCGGAACGGCTGGGCCTGGCAATGGCTGGACAAGTTACCCTTTGTTAAGTGATTTGCCACAGGCTGCTCCTGGATCGGGTATGCCACAAACACTGTGGCTGTTAGGTCTAACGCTTGTGGGCGTGTCGTCGATGATGGGGTCCGTAAATTACATGACGACTATCATTAACATGCGAGCGCCGGGGATGACTCTGTTCCGGATGCCACTGACGATCTGGTCAATGTTTATTACCGCTATTCTGCAGGCATTTGCTCTACCCGTACTGACCGCCGCTGGGTTCATGTTGTTGTTCGATCGGCTGAATTCTATTCTGCCAACGGACATCCATTCGGTATTCTTCATCCCGGCGAATATTATTGTCAACAACGCCGCTCCGACGGTTGGCGGTGGTCAGCCGTTATTGTGGCAGCATCTCTTTTGGTTCTACTCCCATCCTGCTGTCTACATCATGTTGTTGCCTGCGATGGGGATGGTGTCTGACATGTTGTCCTGCATGAGTCGAAAGCCTGTATTCGGTTACAAACCGATGGTCTATTCGATGGCCGCGATCGCAGGACTCGGTTTCATCGTCTGGGGACACCACATGTTTACCAGCGGCATGAACCCTGCTCTTGGAATGACGTTTATGACGTCAACAATGATGATAGCTTTACCTTCCGCGATCAAAGTTTTTAATTGGATTGGTACGATTTGGGGTGGCGACCTGAAATTCAACGGTGTAATGCTGAACTGCTCTGGCTTCGTGGCGATGTTTATCGTTGGTGGCTTGAGCGGCATCTTTATGGCAGCGGTGCCAGTGGATATCTACTTCCACGATACGTATTTCATTGTGGCTCACTTTCACTATGTGCTCTTTGGATCAACACTGTTTGGTGTGTTTGCTGCTATTCAGTTCTGGTTTCCAAAAATGTTTGGTCGCGAGATGAATGACACCGTTCAGAAGTGGCACTTTGCTTTATCTTTTATTGGCTTCAACTGTACATTCTTTCCAATGCACCTTTTGGGTATTGCCGGGATGCCTCGCCGTTATGCAGACCCTTATCTGCACGGCTATCTAAGCCACTTGCTCGACATGAACCGCTTCATCACAGTCAGTGCAATCGTGATGGGTTTTGCACAGTTCCTGCTGCTCGGTAACTTTTTCTACAGCATGTTCCGGGGCAAAAAGGTTGGCCGCAATCCGTGGAACGCGAATGGTCTGGAATGGACGGCCCCGTCGCCGCCGGGGCATGGCAACTTTGATATTGCTCCTGTGGTTTACCGCGGGCCTTACGAATATTCTTCACCTGAAGCTGAGGCACTTGGTCAGGACTATATCCTGCAGACCGTGCCGCATATCAAGGGTGTTACAAAGATTAAATATCACTGAGTTTTGTAGATCTGATAGAGCGTTTAGGTTTGTCAAAGAGTGTATCTGTGTCTGAACAGCGCGTAACAGTCCATCCTGTCGTTAGAAAGCTTGCAACGGCGACATGCCTCGTTGCATTGCTACCTATCAGCATGGGCGCGTTGGTGACGACACTGCAAGCAGGCATGGCTTTCGCCGACTGGCCGTCTTCGGATGGACAGAACATGCTGCTGTATCCGTGGTTTCGTGATTTTGCCACTCAGCCAGATAAATTTACTGAGCATGGCCATCGGCTGGCTGGTGTGTTGATTGGATTCGTCAGTGTTTGCCTCGCGCTCACCAGCTATTTCATCGAACGTCGCTGGGTGAAATTGTTCACCACCGCGATCCTTGTTTCGGTAATCGCTCAAGGTGCCTTGGGCGGTGCCCGGGTATTGCTTGATAGGCAACTCCTGGCGATGTTGCACAGTGTGACTGGGGCCGCGTTTTTTAGTTTGTGTATCGTTTTTCGTTTAATGTGTTCTGCCAAGTGGGTTGTTTGGCGGCAACAGCCGGATGATCGAATGACCCCGATGTTTGCATCCATCGTTGCGATGACGCCAGTTGTGGTTTTGGGGCAGTATGTTTTGGGCGGTGCCTTGAGACACTTGCATACGATGCTGGATGAGCATCTTGCTGGTGCCGCAATCGTTTCCATTTGCAGCGGTGTATCCGCGTTTGGCTTGTTGCGAGCTCAAAACGGCTTGTTGCGACGATCCGGCTTAGTAGTTGTGTTCGCAGTGTTGCTGCAACTGATGTTAGGGTTCGGTTCATACTTGACAAAGTTTGGTTTGCCTCAAATTGGGTATGTTGCTACGTCTGGATCTTTGAGTCAGACCGTCGTTTGTTCGGTGCACACAGTATTCGGAATGTTCTTGCTGTCTGGTTGTGTCGTTGCCGCGACTTCTCTTGTTGTTCTGCACAAGGCTGGGCTTTTGCACGGATTGCGGCTTTCGTTGCCGACGATCGAGGATCGGGGGACAATCGCATGAGTACGATCTCACCCGTTGCAGAAAACCTGTCGCATTCGATTGCTTGTGCCAAGAGTGGATTGGTCGCTACTCTGGCAAGTCGCTTTGCTGATTACCGACAGATGGCTCGGCCTCGTATCATGGTGATGTCAGCAGCGGCTGTGATTTCAGGTTATGTTCTGGCATCGCCAATTGTGATTTCCTGGCCGGTGGTCTGGGTCGCCGTCCTTGGTATTGGTTGTCTTGTCGCCGCTTCCAGTATTCTGAATCAGGTGATTGAGTCTGCAACAGATCTGCAGATGAATCGAACTTCGGATCGTCCGGTAGCGAGCGGCCGAATTTCGCGTTTCGAAGCTGCTGGCTTCGGCATGATTGCAGCTATAATCGGTGCTGCGTTGCTATGGCGATTCGTAAACCATATGACCAGCACTGCCGCATTCTGCACGATGCTGAGCTACGTGTTTCTTTACACACCGTTAAAACGGACCACCAGTCTTTGTACGACGGTCGGTGCTGTTCCTGGAGCGATGCCTCCTGTGCTGGGCTGGCTCGCTGCTGGCGGGGAATTCGGGCTTGAAACGCTAGCTCTGTTCGCAGTGTTTTTTGTCTGGCAGTTTCCTCATTTTCTGGCGATCGGCTGGATCTATCGTGACGACTATGAGCGAGCCGGACTGAAGATGCTTCCATCATTCAAGGACAATGGAGTTCGCACGGGATGGATTGCTTTAAGCTATGCATTGGCGTTTGTTCCAGTAAGTTGCCTGCCCGGAATTGTCGGCTTGGCAGGACCAGGATACATGGCCGCTGCAATCGTATTGTCAACTGGATATTTGGGGCTGACCGTCAGATTTGTTATCAGTCGAACCCATATGCGAGCTCGTCAGTTGATGTATGGTTCTTTGATTTGCCTGCCCGTACTTTTGCTGTGTCTGGTTGCTGATTACCTGAGGTTGGTTTCCTGAGTCGCGTTTCGTCGCGTAGTCAAAGTCGTTTTTTTTCGAATTCATCTGAACTATGTCACATACTGCAAAATCAACTGCGTTGAAAATGGGCATTCCTATTCCGAACTCAAAACTCGGACTATGGTTGTTCCTCGGCACTGAAATTATGTTCTTCACCGCTTTCATCGGGTCGTACATTGTACTGCGACTTGGATCAAAGGGCTGGCCAACTGATCCCCACGATACCCATATCAATGTTTTCGCGGGTGGTTTAAATACGTTCGTGTTGATCGTTTCCAGCTACATGGTTGTTGTGGCCCACGAGGCGATGGCCCACAGGCTATTTGCGAAGGCTCGGACGTATTTGCTTGGCACGCTTTTACTGGCATTCGTGTTCCTTGGTATCAAATCGGTTGAATACTATGGCAAGATTTCAAATGACATTCTGCCGGGGCATATTGCCGAGACGTCATCACAGGCGATCAGGAAAGCCAGTCGAGAATTGGAAGTCGTGGTCCGAGGACGATTTGATGAATACACCAGCAGTGGTGCTGTCAAAACCGATCGGCCAACTGATATTGTGAATCTGGTAGTGCAAATTGCCGCCCTTCCGACAGCAACTAAGCCAGAGGAAATCAGTGAAAGCACATTCAAAGCTTTGCAGGAATCTGCCCCTGCGGATTCTGAATTGTTCAGCAAATGGATGAATTTGCATCAGCATATCGTCGCAAATGTTTCGCTGGCGGTTCCTGCGACAGGCCCCGACTATCTTGCGGTTCGCGAAAAACTGAAGGAAGGCGAGAAGCTTCCGGAATTGGATTTCGAGGAAGTCAAATCTCTTCTCGCTAAACTGAAGACCAACGAGAAATACGGCGATGTTGTAAGCAGCGGCGTCTTTGAAATGCATCCCGTCGTGTACGGAAACATTTTTGCCTCGATTTACTTTCTGATGACTGGCTTTCACGCGATCCACGTGATCGTGGGAATGATCCTTTTTGCTGTCGTGCTGAAACAGGGCAGCAAGCTGAATGAACAATGGACTGACTTCGTTGAAAACAGCGGTCTGTATTGGCACTTTGTGGATTTGGTGTGGATCTTCCTGTTT
Source organism: Candidatus Kuenenia sp. (assembly GCA_043758225.1). GTDB lineage: Bacteria > Planctomycetota > Planctomycetia > Planctomycetales > Planctomycetaceae > SXXK01. Next base: position 7,624 of record JAYVNW010000333.1, read on the forward strand.
CCAATGTTGTATATCATTTAGGCCAGCCAACAGATGATTTGCCAATCAGGCCATCAGTTCGAGACTCGATCTTTGACTTCCAGCCTGATATTTTTCGACTGTCAATTTTGAAGTTTTTGGAATAGGTTCTTCAGATGTCTCACGATGCCAGCTCTAGCCACGATTCTGACGCGGGTCACGATACGCATCATGTGAATTACCTTGCGATTTTCGGAATCCTCTGCGTCTGCACGGCCTTGTCGGTGATCTTTGACGTCATTCATTTGAGCAAGGCATTGACTATTGTCCTTGTCATGACTGTCGCGGTCACGAAAGCATTGTGCGTAATGATGTTCTTCATGCATTTGAAGTTCGAGGGCAACTGGAAGTTTGTTCTCCTGGCTCCGACAACTATTCTGGCAATCGGCCTTCCATTGGCACTCTATCCTGACGTTGGTGCATCGTACTACACACAGACGGCGCCTCAGGTCACAAGCTGGGCTGACGAGATCAGCGAATACCAGGACCATCACGCTGAGCATGTTGAAGCTGCAGCTGACGCTCAGCCTGCTGCAGCACAGCCAGAGTTAAGCGAGAAGCCATAGCTGCTGAGTCTGTGGATCTGGATCCGCAATCCGCCAAGCCATCCGGAAGTTGCGATGCTTTCGCAAAGTCACCTTTTGCTCCGCAAAAGCTGTGTTTTTGTTCGCTACTTTCGCGGAGCGAAAGGCGACTATTTGTTCGAGCTAACCTAAGGCGTCTCCCAGCTTGGTTCTTCGTCGTCAGCCACATAGCTCTGCAACAGTTGGTGCGGCTGAAAGCGATTTTTGTAGTTCATGGAAGCGCAGTCGCGGATGTAATAGCCCATGTACAGCGAAGCGCAACCCTGAGTGCGTCCAAATTCAATCTCTTTTTGAATTGAGTATGTACCCAGTCCTGCCTTGCGGTAATCCGGATCATGGAAAAAGTAGATACTGGACATCGCTGATGCCGTGACGTCGACTAGCCCCAACCCCACTAACAGTCCGTTGTTGCGATACTGAAACTCACGCGAAAACGAAAAACGACCCTCCACGAATGATTCCTCGTACTGCTCCTGAGTGATCTGGCGATGTGGCCATTGGCGGCGGTGATGCATGTCCAGGTGATAGCGATTGTAGAGTGAAATATGTTCGGCGCTGATCGTTGGCTCTTGAACTGTCAACTCAATCGCTGCATTGCTTATCATACAACGACGTTGGTTCTTATTAGGGGTGAATTCGGGGATGCAAACTCGCAAACTGCGGCATTCGTGACACTCCGCACAGACGGGTCGAAAAAGGGTTCTCCCAAAGCGTCGCCATCCACGTGAAAGCAGTTGCTCGTAGCGCGTTTCCGGCAGATCGTAGGCGATTCGGTAAACCATCCTTGCTGTTTGTCCGGGCAAATATGAACAAGGTGATGCGGTGCCTTCAATTTCGAGTTCAGAAAACGGTGCGTTGTTTGTCATCTGTCTGAAATCCGTTATAGACTGCCCGAATTGGAATCACTCGGACTACGAATTCTTACCTGACAAAGTCAGTTTATGCATGATACTCTGAAACCGGCACTCGACGCATTGCTACAGCGCCACGATTTAAGTGATTCTGTCTGCCGCGACGCGATTGGTGCCATCATGGATGGGTGTTGCGATCCTGTCGATATAGCGGCATTTTTGACAGCGATGGCAGCCAAAGGTTCAGTCGCTTCGGAATTGGTCGGTGCCGCAACGGCGATGCGTCAGCGAGCGACGTCGATTGCCAGTGATCGCAGGCCTTTGTTGGACACGTGTGGCACAGGGGGCGATCGGCTGCACACGTTCAACATCAGTACGGCTGCTGCGTTGGTGGCTGCATCATGCGGCGTTGCTGTCGCAAAGCACGGCAATCGCAGCGTTTCCAGTTCCAGCGGGTCGGCTGATGTGCTGGAGGCCTTGGGAGTTCACATCACTTTGACTGCCGACGCTGCAACGCGATGCCTGAATGATTTGGGAATCGCGTTTTGTTTCGCACCACTGATTCATGGTGCGATGAAGTATGCGGCTCCTGTGCGGCGACAACTTGGCTTTCCGACCATCTTCAATCTGCTGGGGCCGTTGACGAATCCTGCTGCCGCGGAATTTCAAGTGTTAGGAGCGAACTCAAACCAGCGCGCGGAATTGCTGGCGATGGCTCTGTCGCAGCTTGCGGTTCAGCGTGCGTTCGTGGTTTGTGGCAACAATGAAATGGATGAAATCTCATTGTGGGGGACCACGGCCGTTTTT
>JAYVNW010000334.1:0-3399 GCA_043758225.1 Candidatus Kuenenia sp.
ATACAGGAAATACTCAGCCAGAAAATTGCTGGTCGATGGTGCTGAATGGCTTTCAAAGTGGAACTCAGCGGGATTGAGCAACCTAGTAGACGCGTATCCCAGCCGACAGAACGAAGCACCATTTCACCCATCATGATCGGCATTGTGTATGGATCTCCTTCGCAGGTCGCACCCATAGCAATCCGCTTCGATACGGGAACGATTTGTTTCAATCGCAACTCGTGCAGGATTTGGAGCATGATCTGACAGGCACTGCGCTCTTCGTAAATTTCCAGCTCTTTGCACTCCCATTTGTCGCCGAGATGGCGGAACGCTGGCGCGACTATCTCATCGAAGATCCGACTGACTGAGATACCAGCCTGGAAATACTCAAACACGATCACTCGGCAAATTGTCTCGCTTCCAACCACCAAGGCCTCGATCAATCGTTCAGCCCCGTGTTCAACACGTCGCGATTTTCGATCTGTCGTAGCGAGCATTGCTAGCAGATGAGGCTCAGCCGCAGCGATATTGCGCTCTCGAGCGAAACGCAACGCCTCCTGAATTGGGATCCGTCGATGTCCGCCAGCGGTTTTGACTGTGTTCAGCAATCCCTGATCGCACCATCGCTTCAGGGAAGATTCGCTTGCACCAATCGCATCCGCGACTTGTTTTGGGGACAGAAGCTGGTCCATAAAATCCCACCAAAGTAACGCAAAGTCATCCCCAATCGATTCACCGTTGAAGCTACGGGAATCTCCGCGAGAACAGCCCGATGATAACAAAAAACATTCAAAACATTCAATTGTTAACCAGAATATCCATGCTTGAATTCTCCAGAGACACAGAAATACAAGTGTTTATTGATTTATTGGAGTCGTTCAACTTCAGTCTATGAAAAACCCGTTCAGCCATTATGAAACAGTCAATACGTTCATGGTCTTTTGGGTGTTTGGGCTGGAGAGGTGTTATGTTTACTCGACAATTGGCGGCAGAACGTTGGGCTTGTCGGATTTTCCTTAAAAAGTCAGGCTATCCCGCCGAGCGTAGGGTGCGTCAAGCGGAGCGTAACGCACCAAACTGAAAACTTAAGAATATGGTGTGTTCCGCTTGCCGCTGCACACACGCGACTTAGCTTTGAAGGAGTCATGGATGACTCAACGTCTGACAATTGCAGTTCTGTTGCTGCTCGGATGCGGGACCTCCACGTCCGCGCATCCCATCGTCACGATGATCGCAGACGAAGAATTCAATCTGTCGGAGCCCGATTCAGATGGTTCTGCGAAGGTGCCGGTAAAGCCAGGCAAACAAACGGAAGGCCCGACTGCAGGAAAACATGAGATTCCGTCAACTCCTGTACGCAAAACACGGCGGCTATCGGTTCCGCCGGTGATTACGGAGCGTTTCGACAAATTCTCCAAACGTCAGGAATCTCAACCACCGCAGACACGACCTGCGATTCAGTCAACGAGTCCGTCCGGTGAATCCGACGGCCATGCCTTTGAGTTACTGGAATCAGATCCGCAAGCCGCTCCGTTCTTCTCCGGCGCGATACCACGGACGTCAGCAATTGCCAGCGACGCCAGCCTGAATGATATTTGCAGTGTTGGAAAACTGGCATGGGCCGTCGGCGAACGTGGAGTCATTTGCTTTTCGGAAGATGCGGGAAATTCATGGACGACACGAATCACGCCATTTGAATGCAGTTTGAAATCTGTCTGTTTTTTAACGAACACGATCGGGTGGGTTGCGGGGACAAGAATCATGCCCGGATCGAATCCTCACCCATTAGCCGTGCTTCTGAGTACGCGTGATGGTGGGAGATCCTGGACTGACCTCACGATGAATTCTGCCCAACGTGCTGTCAAAACTGACAAAGTGCCAGCAGCAGAGCTACCTGGGATTGTTCATCTTCAATACTTTGGTCTGGACAGTGCAGTTGTGGTCACGGCTCAGATGCGAAATCGAAACAACCAGGCCATTTTTCGTACAGAAGATGGCGGTCTGACATGGTTCCCGATTTCCGCCGATCAATCCGCCGGTCCATGGCTGAGTGCACATTTCGTCAGCGAAACGGATGGCATTGTTGTTGGTCAGCATCAATCGTACGCGGCCGTCGTGGCGGATCACGCGGTGGTGATTAACCGCCCGGAATCCAGCCTTCGCGCAATTCGAGCTGTGTCGCTGGATGGTGACGCTCAGGGCTGGATTGCCGGAGATGGTGGCTTTCTGCTGACCACAGGTGATGCAGGTGTGACCTGGAAATCTCCAGCCGGTGAAATTTCGCGCGAGGTTCTGGAGACCGTTGATTTTCATGTTGTTGCACACGAAGGTTCGACAGTCATCCTGGGCGGCGAACCCGGTGCGTGTCTGTTGCGTTCGTCAGACAATGGACAGAGCTGGAAGTTGATGTCCGTGCCGTTGAGCGGACGACTCTGTCGAATACGTTTTCTGACTGAAACAGAGATCATTGGCGTCGGCAGTTTTGGTCAGATTGTAAAATCTTCTGACGCCGGAAATTCATGGCAAGCCGTTCGCTCATCTGGATTTCGAACGGGCGTACTGAACATCATCACTGATGCGGACAAGGCTTCGTGGCATCTGCTCTCGAGTGCTTCCGGGGAACAGGGAGTCCGTTCGGTCGCTGTGCAGATTTCGCAGCCGCTCAGCCTTGAAGGCGATGCATTGCTGGACGGTGTGCCCATGTCTGATCAGTGCACCGCCGCCATAACGCAGTTGGGTGGCAACGACACAAGTTCGCATTGGATGTTTCCTCGGACGAAGCCGGAACATCATCGATCATCAGAGCAACTGGTCACCGAATGGAATCGCCAGAACGACGGGAAACTTAGAAAACTATTGCCGCTCAGGATTGCCCGAGATATTCGCAATTGGCGTCCATCAGTCATTGTGATTGAATCTGCCTCGAATGATGATGCCGTTGCGGCGATCATGCGTGAAGTGATGCCGCTTGCCGTTTCGTTGGCATCGGATGATCAGGCGAGTGGAATTCAATTGTCGCAACTCGGCCTGGCGCCGTGGGCCGTTGATCGTGTTGTAATACGAGTCGCCCAAAACGAATCTGCAACTCTGACTTTTCGTGACCATGATCTGCTGCCGTCGCTTGGCACGACATCCGGATTGCTTCAGGATGCGACTCAAAGATTATTTACACGGGTGATCGATACTACCTCAACGCTGCCTGTGGAATCCGGTTACGAACTGTTGTCCGACTCCAGCGGCACAACCAGTGTCGCGAATCTGTTTGATGGGATTTACAACAACCTGAAATCTGACGCTCGCCGTGCAAACGAAGTTCGCAGCCGGTCTCAAATTCAAGCTCTGCAACGCACGTTGCAGACATCGCATATCGAATCAACAGCATTGAACGGCCACATGCAGTTCGCTCAAACGGAAGAC
>JAYVNW010000335.1:0-13930 GCA_043758225.1 Candidatus Kuenenia sp.
CTCCAGCGTTACGCAGACGTCATGCACCAGAACCCACAGCAATTGGCAGAAATCTGCCGCCGCCTTGTGTCTGAAATCAATTACGAAGCAGAAATCAACAAGCAATACAAAGAAGAAGCTCAGCAGGAAACACGCAAGACAGTCCTGGAAGAATTTATCAATTCCATCGGCCAATACGTTGAACGCACAGAAGATCCGTCACTCTCGGGCTTTCTGGAAACCACAGCTCTGATGGATCGCGAAGACGAAGCGGATCGCGATCAGAAACAGGATAAGGATCAGGTTCGTCTAATGACACTGCATTCGGCAAAGGGCCTGGAATTTCCTCGCGTCTATCTTGTCGGTATGGAAGAAGGCTTCCTGCCGCATAAACGCAGCATCGACGCAGACTCAGAAAATGACATCGCCGAAGAACGCCGACTGGCATACGTCGGCGTGACACGTGCTATGGATCACCTAACGCTGACTCGGGCAAAGTCACGCATGAAATGGGGAAAACGCCGAGAGACCGTGGCATCGAGATTCCTGTTTGAGATGCAGCTGGTGCCTGGTGAAACGTTGCCTGAAGAGCACATCAGCCGCGAAGACGATGGTTCAGGCACACCGATGAAACGCGATGGCGAACAGTCACCGTTCGTTCCACGCCCTTTGTTGCGTCAAAGCCAACAACCACCGACCGCCGCGCCGAACGAATTCGAAGCCCCGCCGTTTTAATCCGCAACGTTGCGGTGAAGAAAGTAAAAATAGAACTGAATTTTTATTTTAGGCAGCCGCGACCCTGCAATTCGCCATGTTCATTTCCCCAGAGAGCCCGACTCGCACATTCAGTCACTCGCACATTCAGTCACAACTCAAATGTCAGGGCACTCTAGACATGGCATTGCGACGGAATATGATTTTTGTCGCCCCTGATTATCGAGCCAAAACCTCCCAGATGACGACACCATTGCCGCGTTCCAGTTTGTATTCGATCAGCTCGACGCAAAACATAAAGCCACGGCACCTCGGCCCTGATGCTTGCTGCACCGTTGAAAAATCAACATGACTCACCAGCTGACGTTTCTGGCAATTGAAGGGCCATTTTGGTAGCCTCAGGGCGTGTCTTGTCCCTCCTGACAATCGATAAGCGAGCAATCCCATGGTTGTGCTGCGGTATCCACGTTGTTGGTGTTTCAGTGTTCTGGTTGCGATGCTGATGTGTCTCGACGTCATTGGTGTCGGCCGAACTGAATCAAGAGGTGCTGACGAAGTCTCCGACGAAGAAGCCACACAGATCAAAGCGGCCGAACGGTTTCTCACCGTGCTGGAAAAAAGTCCAAGACGAGGCACAGCGCTGGATCGGGTTTATGGGCATCATGTCGAATTCGGTACGCTCGATAGATTTGTCGCGAGCCTGAAAGAGAAATCCGCCACAGATGCCAAAGACGGCACGTCGTGGATGTTGCTGGGGTTGATTGAATCGCAGCGCGGCCAGGATGGAAACGCCGTTGATGCCTTCAAGTTGGCAGAAACCAGTCGATCGACCGATGCACTCGCGTCATTTTATCTGGCTCAGTCGTTGCTGCGGATCGGGCAGAATGAAGAAGCGGTCGCGGCATTTGAACGCGCAATCGATCGCAAGCCGCAGCGGAATGACATGCTGGAAATCTTTCAGCAACTGGGTCGCGTTCACCAGCGAGCTCAACGGACTGAAGAAGCGTTGAAAGTCTGGACGCGACTGGAAGCACTTTTCCCGGATGATCCGCGAGTTCTCGAACAGATCGCCGTGATCCTTGCCGAAGAAGGCGACAACGCACACGCGCTGACTCGGTATGAACGGCTGGCGAAGCTGGTGAAGGATGACTATCGCAAAACGATGTGTCTGATCGCCGTGGCGGAGTTGAAAATCAAGACGGGCCAGAAAGACAATGGGATTTCGGATCTCGAAAAAGTGCTGCGGGAACTCGATCCCGACAGCTGGATCTACAAAGACATTCGCCGCCGCATTGACGATGTGTTCCTGCGATCCGGCGATCAGGACAGTCTCGTCAAGTACTATCAAAAGTGGCTCGACGCGCATCCTGACGACGTCGAGGGCATGGCGCGGCTGGCAAAGTTTCTGGCCCAATCGGCGCGAATTCCGGAAGCGACTCAATGGATGGAAAAGGCATTGAAGCTGGCTCCGTCGCGAACCGATTTGAGGAGGTCCTTCATCGATCAGCTTGTTGATGATCAGCGGGTTCCGGAAGCGATCAGGCAGTACGAACAGCTGGCGGTCGCAGCGCCGGGGAATCCGGATTTCCTGCGAGACTGGGGCAAGCTGGTTCTGAAAGACAAGTCGCAGGATCTGGAAGTGCGAAAGAAGGAAGCCGTTCGCATTTGGAAGCAGATCGTCGCCAATCGTCCGGATGATGCGATCACCACGGCTCAAGTGGCCGATCTGTTTCGACAGTCAAATCTGAACGAAGAAGCAATGGCATTGTATCAAAAGGCCGTCACGCTGGCTCCGGCCGATCCGCAGTATCGCGAATATCTTGGCAAGTTCTACCACATTCAAAAGCAGACCGATGACGCGTTAAAGACCTGGTCGGCGATGGCAGACGGTAAGCAACGCACGGCAGCGAATGTTGCTCGGCTTGCCGAAGTTTACAACAGTTTCGGATATCTCGATCAGGCCGTGAAAGAAATCGCAGATGCATGCAAACTCGCGCCGAAGGAATTCGTGCTGCAGATGCGTTCGGCAGAATACCACGCGCGAGCTACGAAGTATGATGACGCATTGACATTTCTTGATGCCGCAGAAAAACTGGCAGCCAGCGACGATGATCGAGACTCGCTCATTCGTCAACGGATTGAAGTTTTTCAATCCAGCCAGCGTTTAGATGATGAGACGAAAAAACTGGCTGAATTGGTGGACGGCAATGCTAAAGCCACGCCGTCGGACTGGGCTTTGTTGGCTCGCTATTATGAAGCGAATCGCCAGTGGATCGAAGCGACCGAATCGATCGAAAAGGGGCTGGCGATTGATCCCAGGTCGGCGCCGACACTAACCGCTGCGGCGAGAATTTCCGAATCGTCCGGCAACTTTGGTCAGGCTGCCGCGTACAGTCGCCGGCTTGCCGACACAGACCGTCGTTCGCGCGGCGATCATCTGATGAACGTCGCACGACTGGAAGCTCAGATGGGCCGATCAGAACAAGCTCTGACGGCGGCAAATGAACTGATCGTATCGGCACCAGGCAACACAGACAACTACGAATTTCTGGCTCAGATGTGTTTTCGATTGGGCAAATCGGATGAAGGTTTGGAAGCACTGCGCAAGGCGGTTCGCATCAATCCAAATGAGCCACATCTGATGATGGCTTTGGCATCAGCGCTAGCCGATCAGCTTCGCACCGACGAGGCTATCGAGGTCTACTGGCGGGCGTTTGATAAATCAGAAACGGTAGAAGACAAAACAAATCTGACTCAAAAACTCGTGCTATTGTATGAGCAGATCAATCAGTTCGACAAACTTGTCGAACGCTTTGAACGTGACCGTCGCGAAGAAGAGAAACGCTGTGAGATGACAATCTGCCTGGCTCAGGCATGGCAAACCTCTGGCGACTTCGGCACCGCGCGGCAGGAACTGGAACAATTGCTCGGCGAAGGCAGCCGGGACACAAACCTATTGCAGCAGCTGGCGAAGCTTTGCGAAACCAGCGGCGACATCGATGCCGCGATCGGATATCCTTTGCCTATTCGCAGAAGCAGGCTCGAACACGTTCCTGCCGTTCAACACCTTCACCGTCGGGGCATTTCCGATCAAGGAAGTCGGCGTCTTTACTCATCGCTCCGACCTGCAGGGAGAAGTGAATGTGATGCTGCAAAGCCTGACGGTGCGAGTGCCATCAAAAAAATAGTTGGCCCATCTCAGGATTAAAATTTGATACATCAAATCTCAAATGACTCTGCCGCCCATGCGGCCGGCTCCGGGGCCAAGTTGGATGACGTAATCGGCATAAGAAATCAGTGCTGGGTCATGGTCGATAACGATCACCGAATGGCCGGTCTGAATCAGAAAATCCAGACACGTTCGCAATCGCTCAATATCCTTCAGATGCAGCCCACTGCAGGGTTCGTCGAGAAGAAAAAGAGTTCGGCCGGCTCCGGTGATGGCGGCGGATTTACGGTTTTGTGAGGACGTGTCTCCGTCTTCCAGAGATATGCCAGCCAGCAACGCGGCAATTCGCAGTCGCTGTGCTTCACCGCCGGAAACCGTGCTGAGCGGTTGGCCGAGTCGCAAGTAACCCAGCCCGACCTGGCGTACGGCGTTGAGTCTCTGTTGAATTTTGTGATGGCCGTTGAAGAACAGAAATGCTTCGTCACCGGTCATGCACAGGATTTCGTGGACTGAGCGATCACGATAGCGAACCTCCAGAACTTCCGGGCGAAAACGTCGGCCGTGGCATTCTTCGCACGGTGTTTGAATGTCCGCCAGAAACTGCATGGCGACCGTGACAATTCCGCGACCTTCGCAGACGGGACATCGACCACCTGTCGACGAGTTAAAACTGAACATCCCACGTCCGAAGTTGCGTTTCTTAGCCTCGTGTGTTTCTGCCAGCAGCACTCGAATTTCGTCGAACACACCGATCCACGTCGCCGGAATACTTCGTCGCGATCGCTGCACCAGGCTTTGATCCAGCAGTAAAACGCTGTCGAGATTCTCGATGCCGTCGATACGCTCAATCGTGCCTTCGTAGTTGCCCGAAATTGGCACCTTCAGTTCATGACACAAATTCGGATACAGGGAATCAACGATCAATGAACTCTTGCCACTGCCACTCACTCCGGTGATTGCACACAGAACACCCAGCGGAATTCGGACCGACATTTCATTGATATTGTGGCAATGAATGTTGGTCAGTGTCAGCCAGTGTTCTGCTACACGCCGCTTTTTCGGCAATGCCTGAACTGCGATCGAATTCGACTGCAATTGCGTCCCGGTTGCTGTTTCAGCTTCGCACAGATGCTCAGGTTTGCCCTGATAGACGATGGTGCCGCCAGCCTCCCCGGCGCCTGGGCCGATTTCAACAACATCATCGGCCGCAAGAATAAACTGCGGATCGTGTTCAACAACGACGACCGTATTGCCTCGCTGTTGAAGTTCACGTACGGCTGAGATGATTCGCCGCGTATCCGAAGGATGCAATCCGGCTGTGGGTTCGTCGAGTAGATACAGCGTGTTGACAAGCCCGGACCCCAACGCGCTGGTGAGTGACGCTCGCTGTGATTCTCCGCCGGAGAGCGACTTCATGCTGCGATCCAGTGACAGATAGTTCATGCCACAATAGATCAAAAATCCGATTCGGCGATTGGCGTGATCAAAAGCCGGTTGCAACGCAGTTCGCAGTTCAGGCGGAAGCGATGCAGCCGTTTCAGTGAGCCAAGTACTCAGCTCGCCAATCTCCATTTTTGCCACGGCAGGCAATGTGCAATCTTGAAGTTGCAACGCTAAGGCGTCGCGATTGAGTCGGTTGCCATTGCAAGCACCACAGCAGGTTTCCAATTGTTGCTGTTTTGCCTTTGTTGGTCGCTTGGTTTTCACAGGAGCGGAACTGGTGACTCCGGTGCCGCCACATTGCGGGCACGCTCCCAATGGTGACGTGAAACTCAACAGTTCAGGTGCCGGTTTCGGAAACTCTCGCGAACAACCGGAGCATACGCGTTTGGATGAGAACTGCTGAAGCGACCAGTCGAATCCATCAATGGGTTGTAACGAAGAATCTATTTCGCGTCGTTCACTATTTGTGGCTTCAGTGAGCATGACGCAGTTTCCGACGCCGATCCTCATAGCGGATGAAATGGACTCGGCCAGTCGAGCGGCCTGGACGGAGTCTGATTTTAAACGATCAATGATCACCGTCAGCGTCACGGCCGAATTCCCCGGCAATGACTCAAGTTCTTCCAGTCTTGTCATGCGGCCATCGATGATGACCCGCGTGAATCCGCTGCGAATCAAATCTTCGCGAAGGGCGGCGTAGGTGGAATCATCAATTGCAAGCACGGCACCGATCATCATGCGTGCCGCAGACGGATGCGTCAGAATCCGGGCTGCGATCGTTTCCGCCGACATAGCATCGACGGGCAGTTGGCATTCGGGACAAACCAATCGTCCCGCTCGCGCGAAAAGGACTCGCAGAGATTCGATGATCTCGGTTCGCGTACCTAACGTGCTGCGAGGCCCATCGAAACGCATCTGCTGTCGAATGGCGATCGCCGGAGGCAATCCATTGATTCTATCCACCGCAGGGCGTTCAATACGATCCAGAAACTGCCGCGCGGAAGGCGAAAAGGTTTCGATATATCGACGCTGGCCTTCGGCATAAAGCGTGTCGAAAGCGAGGCTGCTCTTGCCAGAACCGCTCACGCCGCAAATCACAGTCAGAGCGTGATGACAGATTTTCAGGCTGATGTTGCGAAGGTTGTTGACTCGCACACCTTCGAGTTCAATAAATTGACCGCTCGTCACGAGTCCGCCTGCAGGAAACCGATGCCGCAAAATAGATCTTGCGGGAGTTTAGAGAAAGTTGACTCAGAAGCCAAATCCCACGTGTCATCACACAAGCCGTTCTGGAGCTTCGTTAAAACAAAGCACTCAATTCGCCATGTTCAGGGCAGTTCAAAAACGCTTAATAGGCTGCCAAGCCTTGCATCTTCAGGCGAATGCTTTCTTCAGCATCGCGAGACTCTGTGGCACAGCGATCTTGTAGTCTTCCTTACCTTCGAATTCGAGCGAAACATATCCGCGATAGCCGTGTTTTCGAAGCAGCGTAGCGACTTTTGGATAGTCAATATCAAGCGTATACCACGTGCCGCCACCAAAATACGTCTTTGCCTGCACGAGCACGGTGCGCGATACCAGAGCCTCAATTTGCTCGTACATATTCTCAAGGAAATTGCCTGTATCCAGTGTCACTTGCAGCCATGGTGAATTAACTTCGTTCACCACTCGCAGCACTCCGGCGGCCGTTCGTCCAAGTCCCCAATGATTCTCAAGACCCATCATAATGCCAAGTTCTTCAGCCTTCTTTGCGAGAATCTGATAGCTGTCAATCACCCACTTGAAACCTTCATCATCGGTGAAACCTTCAAGGCGAGGTTCGATCCCTTTGTTGGCCATCAGGTCGTCAAAGTTCTTGCTTGTTCCCCATCGGCCCGTGTTGACTCGAATCGTTGGGATACCGAGTTGATAGGCGATTTCCAGACACTTGGTGGTATGTTCGATGTTCTTCTTACGCACCGCTTCATCCGGGGAAACAAATGTTTGATGCGTGGAGAGTCCCATCAGGTCCAGGCCAAGCGTGAATGCCTTTCGTTTGAGTTGATTCAGATACGCTTGCGAATCACCGTCCATCTGAACGTGCAGCAGTTCGACGCCATCGAAGCCCATGTCGGCTGCCAGTTCGATACACTTTTCGACGGGCACGTTGTCAGTGCTGCCGAATTTGAAAAACGAATAAGTTGAAACACCAAAACGCTGTCCCGCAGCAACCTTCGTTGCGAGCGTTTCTTCAGTCGCGTGCGCTGTACCTGCTGCGAAGAGGGCAGCAGTGGTGGAGGCGGCAACCGAACCGGTCAGGAACGAGCGACGATCAAGCGACATAAAGCAAATTTCCGGCAAAGGTTGAAATTGGCAGAGAACTACAGCAAGCTGCAGGATAGCATCCGCGATGCCAAGTGGAAACGATTGCCATTAGACTGCGCGTCTGCAATGGTATCTGTCGTAAAGCAGCGTTTAATCATCTGCCCTCTGGCCACCGTAGTCACAAATCTGGATTGATCATATGGCAATGGTTTGCAAGTACATTCTTACGACACTTAACGCGGCTCTCATCTGGCTGGTGTTCAGCACGTTCACGGACGCTACTGACTATGTGGTCGTGGTCTCGAACGCGACGCGGGGGAACAACGACTGGAGTAAAGTCGTTGATGAACTTGTCGGCGAATATCAGGCCGAAGTTATCTCCTACGACTAACACCTGAACGAAACCTTGCCGGCGCTGAGGAAAATATTTCCACGTTTCGCCCTAGCCAGACAAGCCAGCCTCCTGCACAACTGACTAGCAGTGAAGTCATCAAAAACCAGATCGGCAAAGACGTTTCGTTTTCAACATTCAGGTTCAGCCCGATGGACTGCAGAACAGGAACAAGTTCTTTCAGCGACAGTAACAATCCATTGCTGAGGGCATGCATTACAATGCCCGGAAAGATGCTGTCGCTGGACAGCCGAATGCTGCACAGAACAAGGCCGAGAAGAAACGTCGCCGGGAAACGTTCCAGAGTGAGTGACTGATCTACAACCACATGAAACGCAGCGAACACAAACGTGCTGATCAGCATCGGTCGTAGCCACAGGTTCGTGCGTTTTTGAAGTGTATTGATCAGGAAGCCACGGAAAAACAATTCTTCGCAAATCGCTGGCACCAACGCTAACGTGACGATGCGAATCAGGTACGGCGTTTCAGACGTCAGACGTTCGGCCAGTTCTTTCAATTTTGAGTTGTTCAGCATCTCCAGCCACTGCACCGGGCCTTTGGAAAACATGAGCACCTGATAGGCCAACGTCCACATCGTGCATCCCAACAGGATTGCGCCGATCAGTGTAGTTGCAGGAAACCTGTGTAATGCAAAAACCTGCACAGCGGACGCACGAATCCACTTCGTGATTGCTATTGGTAACAGCGCAAACAGAATCAGCGTCAGGCAGCCGGACAGAATTAATTGCCCGGAGAGATTGTCGATCGGCACGATGCGACTGCGCAGGCCGGACGATACTATGAAGAGCGGTATGAGTAAAATCAGCCAGCCGACCCCGATCGACGTTGGAATTCTGTCGCGAGTTTCCGTTGGCCGTTTCGCCAATGCAGAAACTCCGGCGGAACTTCCGAACAGCACGGTGTCGTGACCAAAGACATTCGCTGCGACTCGCAGAGCCAGGATCGTATACACCAGCGTCGATAACAGAGTCACCGCATACAGATGAAAAGCAGCGGTCCCCTGAAATAATTCACGACCGAGCAGCACGATATTCACCAACGGAAGGATTGCGAGTCCAAGCGTCAGATTAACTCCGGGCATCAGACTCAAAATTCCCGGTGCGAGCGATACCAGCATCAGCGGAATCAGCCAGGCCTGGGCTTCGCGAAAACTGCGAGCGAAACTGGTGATGGAAAGCAGCACGGCGGAAAAGAATGATGCAAAAACCACCAGCAGAATCAGAACGGAAAAGAACATTTGAAATGTGGCACCGTCAGCCAATAGCACACGATCAAAACCGGTTGCGTAGAGTGTCAGGAGCATCGCAACAAGATTGATCACCGCTGTAAGTACTGCGACCGTCAAGACCGCAATGAACTTCCCGGTTAATAAATGAGCTCGCGAAACCGGGGCTGCCATCAACATTTCTAATGTACCGCGTTCACGTTCGCCAGCCGTCAGATCGATCGCCGGATAGACTGCACCCGTCATCGTCATTAAGACCAGCATCAGCGGGATGAACGCTCCCAGAGGTGAGGATTTGGGTCCATCGTTCGTAATCGATCGCCGGGAAATTGTAGGGAGAACCGCTGAGCCAAATCGAGTGTTGTCGAGCAGTTTTCGCAGTTCGCGATCGCGAAAAGCCAGCACGCGTTTCTCCACTTCCACTGCCGCTTGCTGGCTGAATGTATCGCCCTGGCGGCTGATGATCTGAAAATCCGACGGATGCACTACGCCCGTGGCTTCATCCTGGGTTGCAACGGTTTGCCGAACGCCCACATCTGCCTCTCCGGCCTGCAGAAACTCCTCCATAAACTCACGCTTCACCGGTTGTGTGTAACGGCGGAGTCGAATCGGCCGAACATTTCCTTCATCGCTGTTTGTCAGCGCGCCGATGGCAGACCCAGTTTCAGAGCCTGTCAATGACGTCGCGACGTCCTGCAACGAGGCGGGACCGTCTGCGTTTTCTGGCGTTGTTTTATCATGAGCACGCGACCTGGTGCGGCCTTCTGTTGGAGTCCGACCAGATTCAGGCAGTTCCAGCATGGCCTCAGCAGCGGCTTCCGGAATACTGCCATCAAACACGACCAAAGCCGGCGGTGAATTCGGATCGAAGCGATTGATCGCGAACTTCTGAACCACTGACCCCAGCAACGGATAGACGATCAGAGGCATTACGATCAGCGTCACCAACGTCCGGCGATCTCGCAACGATTCACGCAATTCCTTACGCGACAATCTGAGCACACGCATGATGGGTGATCGAGTCTTCTCAATCATCGAACGATTATCATTGGTCATTCCGCTCACACAGACCTGCCTTCACGTTTTGAAACTGCGGCAACCAGTTGTGGCTGCATGGCTTCTTCCGTTGTCGCATCGTTCTTTTCCATCAGATCCAAAAACATGTCGGTGATGGATTCGAGTCCCGATTTTTGTCGTAGCTCCGCCAGCGAACCCTGCAGTTGCAGTCGACCTCGAAACATTAAGCCAAAGCGGTCACAGAGGCGTTGAGCTTCCTCGAGCCGATGCGTACAGAAAATCACTGCCTTGCCCATTTGCTTGAGCTGCGCAGTGAAATCGAAAATGCGTTTCGAGCCAACAATGTCCAGGCCGCGCGTCGGTTCATCCATTAGTACAACCGGCGGATCGTGCATCAGTGATCGAGCCAGATTGACTCGCTGTTGCTGCCCGGTGCTCAGACCTGCACACGGGCGGTCAATGAAACTCTGCAGATCAAACAATTTCGTCAGTTCATCGACGCGTCGCATCGCGTCATCTGTTAAGACGTCATACAGGTCGGCAAAGTAGTGCATCAGTTCTCGCGGCGATAACCACTGATATAAACCTGCACTCGCCGAAACCAGTGCCACACTGCGTTTCACCTGTTCCGGCTGTTCTGCAACATCGAAACCTGCAACCAGCGCCTTTCCGGACGTAGGCTTCATTAAGCCCAGAATCATTCGCAGTGTCGTAGTTTTTCCAGCTCCGTTCGCACCAAGTAACCCGAACACTTCGCCAGCTGCTACTGTCAGCGACATTCCGTTGACCGCATGCACCGCGCCTACAGGAGTGACAAACGTTTTGTGAAGATTGTCGGCTTCGATGAGATTGGACATGATCGGGCAATTCGTTGCTGCAGTATCCTGAATATCGCAATCCAGATGGACATTCTGGATACGCAGATTCACCCGCTAAACGTCAAAACTTTCGCCGAACTTTGGAATTACCGGCGGAAGATCGGAACAATCTTTTGTCAGCTTTGCTAAAGCTTCCAACCCTTTTTCCTCCCCGTGTACAAGGAAAATCTGCCCGGCCCCGCCTTTTTTCACGAGTTCCCCGAACCACCATTGAAAGTCACCTGCATCCGCATGTGCCGACAGCCCGTTGACAATTTCAACGTGCGCTTTCAAAGGGTAGCGACGTCCGAGAATATTCAGCTCCGGCCGTCGGTCTACAATGAGCCGCCCGAGCGTATGTTCTGCCTGAAAACCAATGATCAAGATGGTATTGGCTTCATCTGAGACCGCGTTCTTCAAGTGATGGACGACGCGACCGTTTTCGCACATACCGCCCGCCGCAATGACGACGAATGGCCCTTTGCGACGATTTAAAGCGATGCTTTCTTCCTGTGATCGCACGTATGTCAGACCTTCAAAATCGAAGACGTCATGGTCGTGTTTGAGAGTCTGACGGAGATCATCGTCCATATCTTCCGAATGCGTTCGATGGACTTCTGTTAACCTTGTGGCCAGTGGGCTGTCAACAAACACGGGCACACGGCACATCGCGTCTTCATTACGAAGTTCATTCAGCAGGTAAACCAGCATCTGCGTTCGACCAAGACTAAATGCCGGCACGATAACTTTGCCCTGTCGCCGCGATGCTTCACAAATGACTCGCTGCAGTTCGGCTTTGACATCACCAGATTCGGGATGCATTTTGTTTCCGTAAGTCGATTCTGAAATCAGCACATCGCAGCGTTCCATTGTCTCAGGATCGTTCAGAATTGGCTGATTGCGACGCCCAAGATCGCCCGTAAACACGACCCGTTTCACTTCGCCGTCGTCCTCCAGTTGCAACTCAACGATGGCAGCTCCCAGAATATGACCGGCGTGATGCAGACGCACTCGAACACCTGGATAGACTTCCTGCCACCGATGAAACTTGATCGGTGATAGTTGCTTAGACATGGTGCGGACGTCTTCCAGCGTATAGAGCGGCTTTTCAGATTCGCCGCCGTGTCCTAGATTCTTTTTTCGCCGATACTTCGCATCTTCCTGTTGTATGTGCGCGCTGTCCTGCAGCATGAGATCAGCGATATCGGCCGTGGGATAACTGCAAATGATCGGCCCACGGAATCCATCCTTGCACAACGCGGGAAGTCGACCGCAATGGTCGATATGAGCATGCGACAGGATGACCAGGTCAATTTTCTGTGGCGAGCATCGGAAGTGTTCGTTTTTTGGGCGAGTCTCATCACCGCGACCTTGAAACAGGCCACAATCAAGCAGGATTCTCGCGGACGATGTTTCGATCAAGTGCTGACTGCCAGTGACTTCGCCCGCAGCACCAAGAAATGTAATCTTCATTCAGGATGGACTTCCTTCCGCAGGACGGGACTTCCGTCCCTTCCTGATATGAACAGTTCCAGTCGGGACAAGTCTGGAGACCCGTCCTGCAGAGAAAATCCTGTTCTGAAATTGAATCTGGTTTAGCGAAACGATTCGCTGCTCAGCGACTTGTTTCGATTCTTCCGTGACGGACTCTACTCCGCAAAGGAATCCGATAACAGCGTGCAGCTGCCCACATACAGTCAACTGAATGGATTTTGAACAACTGTCTTTCAGCGGATGCATGCAGTTCGCTGACGAACGTGGGGCGTGAGTCCCCTGATTCTTACGGTGTCGACCCTGTCAATCAGGGGATTAATACCTTCCACTCGCCAAAGGAATACATCCATTCCTACCGCTCGCTGGCGTTTCCTGAGCCGCAGTATTTTCACCGGCCTTCCGCTGCGGCGTCATATGCTTTGTGAGACAGGAACGTTACAGTACGCGGCGTTTGTAAGGCACACGAACACCGCTGCCTGTTCTCTATCGCGCAACCTGTTTCAGGATCTATTCTTCATGAACGCAAATCGATCACTCTCACATTCTGACCTGCTGCAGTTGAAGCGTTGGAATACTCCGACGATCTACAATGGCTGGGAGCAAATCACAAAACGTGACTACTGTGCGGATGGTTTTAACATCGAAGAAACACGGGACTTTATGCCGCAGATGGGTCCGATGGTGGGCTATGCGATCACTGTTGTGATTGAACCAGGCAACGCGAATCATCGTAAGACACTTCTAAATGCGACATCAGAGTATCGAGAGTATCTTGGCAGTATTCCGGGGCCGAAGATCGTCGTGATTCAGGATCTTGATAAGCCTCGCGTCATCGGTTCGTTCTGGGGTGAAGTCAACGCCAATATCCACAGAGCTCTGGGTTGTGTTGGCACAATTACTGACGGCGCAATTCGTGACGTTGATGAAATGACCAATGCAGGCTTCAAAGCCATCGCCCGGCGATTGTGCGTCGGACATGCCGCCGTGCAGCCAGTACGATTCAACTGCGATGTCGAAGTCTTCGGCCGCAAAGTCAGTCCCGGTGACTTGATTCACGCCGACAAGCACGGTTTCATGGTTGTCACGCAGGACGAACAGCCGCAGCTGCTGGAAGCGGCAAAATTCATGGACACGAATGAATGCGAGACCGTCATCGCGGCCGCTCGCAATTCCAGCGGCCTGAGTACTGCTGATATCCTTGAAAATTTAAAGAATGCATCTCGCAGGTTTCGCGACAACGCAAAGCAGAAATTCTCGAAAGGCGGCGAATGGTAGTCCCAAAGCGGTCACGCCGGTTTCGTGGATCGTCAAGCACC
>JAYVNW010000336.1:0-1974 GCA_043758225.1 Candidatus Kuenenia sp.
CTCGTCAGCCAGAATTTTTTCCGGCATGGCGATCGCCAGCGGATTGAGAATGGCGAAACCGTTGACAAATTCGTCAGCGAGGAATTCCTGATTCACACGGTCTACGGTTGTCAGGTGGTCATCACAAATCCGACGTCGTCACGCCAGAAACTCAATGTGCTCGTCCAGATTCCTCGCGGAGCCCTGCCAGTTCTCAACAGCCAGGCGACGAAAACCCTGCATCTGGATCTGGAGCCCTATCACACGCAGACGGTCGAATATCACTTTTACTTTCCGGCCGCGGGCCAGTTTCCGCACTTCCCGGTCCATGTCGCCAAGAACGAAAAGCTGATCGCCGCCGCGGAGCCAGTGACGCTGACGGTCGTGGACAGGCTGACGAAAATCGACAAGGAGTCGTGGGACTATATTTCGCAGTACGGCACGCTGGAAGACGTTGTCACATTCCTGAATACGCACAACATCAACGCGATGAATCTGGACCGAATTGCATGGCGGATGCACGACAAGGCTGCTTTGGAGACTGTACTCCCGCTGCTGGCGGCACGACACATCTATCAAAACACGCTGTGGTCCTACGCGCTGCTCCACAACGAAACGGCCGCTGCGAATGAATTCCTGCAGCATACCGACAACATCGTCAACGAGATCGGAGGACGACTCAGGAGTTCACTGCTGACGATTAAACCCGTGTTGCGGCGAACCATGGAACACCTTGAGTACAAGCCGCTCGTCAACGCCAGGGCTCACAGCCTCGGAAAACGCCGCGAGATCGTGAATGAGCGGCTGCTGTGGCAGTACCATCGCTTCATGAAGGAACTGGCCTATGAACGGACGCTTCCGGACGAAGAGCAACTGGCTGTGACATACTACCTGTTACTGCAGGACCGCATTGAAGAAGCCATGGCCACATTTGCCAAAGTCAGCCGCGACAACATCACCGAGCAGATGCAGTACGATTACTGCGCCGCCTATCTGAAATTCTTCTCGGATGAACCCGAAGTCGCCCGGCAGATCGCCGAGAAATACGCCGATCATCCTGTCGATCGCTGGCGAAACACGTTCGCCGTGATCACCGCGCAGCTGGATGAGGCCTCCGGCAGGAACGCCGCCGCCATCGATTTGGAAAATCGTGATCAGCAGCAGGGGCAGCTCGCCGCGACCGAACCGAGCCTGGACTTCACGGTCGAAGCGAAGAAGATCAACCTGAGTTACCGCAACCTCGAAACCGTGCAAATCAATTTCTACGAGATGGACGTGGAACTGCTCTTCAGCCGGAATCCATTCGTGCAACAGGTCGGCGGCAACTTTGCGTCGATCCGACCCAACAGGTCGCTGACCGTGGAACTCAAGAAAGACGATGCGTTGCATGTGCTGGACCTGCCCGACGACCTGCAGAACAGCAACGTGCTGGTCGAAGTGGTCGGCGGCGGACTGGCAAAGACGCAGCCGTATTTCTCGAATTCGCTGTCCGTGCAGGTCATCGAAAACTACGGTCAGGTGGCGGTGACACACAGCCAAACGAAGAAGCCGGTGTCGAAGGCGTATGTGAAAGTTTACGCTCAGATGGCGTCGGGAGAGGTCAAGTTCTACAAAGATGGCTACACCGACCTCCGCGGCCGTTTCGACTACGCCTCAATCAACACCAACGTACTGGACGTCGCAGCAAAGTTCTCGATCCTCGTCCTCAGTGAGGAATTCGGTGCCATCGTGCGAGAGGCGTCACCGCCGAAACAGTAAAAACTGACTGAATTGTTTTCCGACGCACCCGTTCCTGTGCCGTGAGGCGGTGTGCGGATTGGGCCTGTGACTGGGCCGACGATTTTCCGGTGGATTGGGAAATCTGGATAGGATTGGAGTTAAAATACTGTTGCGCCTATCGTAGAGTTGGATGTACAAATCCCCAACGCGACGGAACGCAACAGTGGATACATCATACTACACATGGGCTCGTGTTTTCAAATCCCGTCCGGTCGC
>JAYVNW010000337.1:0-1850 GCA_043758225.1 Candidatus Kuenenia sp.
AGCAATTTGCAACGAGTTGTTGCGGGAAACAGCAGAAAGGCCAAACCTGCGACGGATTCAGTGAGCCTTCCGCTGCCCACAATCGAAACGTCCGTCACCATATACCGGACACGAGACGGTCGCAGATGGCAGAACAATCGCTTCCAGCTTCTATAGTTCGTGTCCAATCGCTCTGAAACAAAGGAACTGACAGTTGCTTCGTCATGCTGCAGATTGATTCTGTCAAACCATGACGGGTCGGCAATCGCCTCTCCGCCGATGTGTTCGGCGACTTTGATCATCTTTCCATCAATGCTCGGCAGTCCGTAGAATTGCCTGCCGGCGTATCGACAAAGAAAATCGGCGCACGCTGGGGGTCCGCCCAGACATGAGATTGAATCGGATGCCAGACCAACGTTTTACGACGCACGCGGATCATCTTCGCATAGTCCGGAAGCAGTTGCCCAGTCCCTGCACCGCAGGTCATGATTCCTGCTCGCGCTGAATGGGAGGATTCCTGAGCCAGTTCTTCCCATAAATCCCAGGCTCGATGCAGCAACGGGACATAATTTGGATGTTCGAAACAGTCAAGCTGCGCATTTCAGGCTCACAAAAACGCGTGTCCGAGGAAAAGAGCCTAACTCAGGGGCTTGGCTGGTGGACAATTGGCTCGGACGTCCCCAAAATGCCCGTCCTCGAACGTCCTCGAATCGCCGTCCTTTCTCGCAGGAGCAAATAAAGGCATGACCCAGCCTGGCAACCAGAATATTCAGAGTTCCCTGAAAGAAACCCGAACATTTGCACCTCCGGCGACATTTTCCGCCAACGCACATATTAACAGCGTGAAGCAATATGAAGCGATGTGGAATCACGCCAAAGATGACCCAGCAGGGTTCTGGGGCGAGATGGCGGGCAATCTGGATTGGTTCCGTCGTTGGGACAGCGTGCTGCAAGGACAAATGCCGGACACAAAATGGTTCGTCGGTGGCAAGATCAACGCCAGCTACAACTGCCTGGATCGTCATTGCAAAGGCCCGAATCGAAACAAGGCCGCCATCATTTGGGAAGGCGAGCCGGGCGATACTCGAGTGCTGCGATATCAGGACCTGCATCGCGAGGTCTGCAAGTTTGCAAACGTACTGAAGAAGCTCGGCGTACAAACCGGCGACCGTGTGACCCTGTACATGCCGATGATTCCGGAACTCACGATCGCGATGCTGGCCTGCTCGCGCATTGGTGCTGTGCACTCGATCATCTTTGGAGGCTTCAGTGCCGATGCCGTGGCTGATCGAAACAATGATGCTCAGGCCAAAGTCATTGTCACTGCGGATGGTGGTTGGCGCCGCGGCAAAGAAGTTCCACTCAAAGCCGCCGTCGATGCCAGTATGGACAAATCGCCGTCCGTGGAAAAAGTCGTTGTTGTGCGCCGTACCGGTGGCGATGTCGATATGGTGCCGGATCGCGATTTCTGGTGGCATGAACTCATGGAAGGCATGTCGGCCGACTGCGATCCTGTGCAACTCGATAGTGAACATCCGCTGTTTATTCTGTACACATCCGGCAGCACCGGTAAACCCAAAGGCGTGATGCACACGACCGCTGGTTATCTGCTCGGCACAATGATGACGTCGAAGTGGGTCTTTGATCTGAAAGAAGATGACACTTATTGGTGTACCGCCGACATCGGCTGGATCACTGGGCACAGCTACATCTGCTACGGTCCGCTGTCGAACGGTGCTACGGTTGTCATGTACGAAGGTGCTCCGAACTGGCCTGACGAAGGTCGCTTCTGGGAGATGATCGAAAAGTACAAGGTCAGCATTTTCTATACGGCTCCGACTGCGATTCGTGCCTTCATCAAATGGGGCAAT
>JAYVNW010000338.1:0-2445 GCA_043758225.1 Candidatus Kuenenia sp.
AACGAACAGATTCAGATTACACTGGACGTACCCTTGGAAAAGGGTACGACGGGTACTGCTAAATCCATCAAAGTTCCACTACGCGGATCTGTCACAAGCCCTCAACCGGACACGGCTGCTTTGATTCAGAATCTAGGCGCTCAGAAGTTGCAGGAAAAGCTTGGTGTCGATAAGCTGCAGGAGAAAATCGGCAACGGCATCGATGAGACGATCAACAAAGGTTTGAACAAGTTGTTGAATCGATTTTAGTTGGACCGCGGCCATCGTTGGCAGCGCAAACGCAACCGCTTCGTTCGGGGCGGCAGCGTAAAAACCTGCGGTTGTCGTTCTCACTGAACGGAAGTAAACTGCCACTTTTTGTCGATCTACTATGCGTCCACTTTGCGGAAAATGATCGCCGGAGACGGTTAATGAAATTCAAAGATTCGTGGGCACGAGGAGCTGCAATCGGAGCAGGGTTGGGTCTGATCTTGCCGTTTTTGATCATGCTGATTTGGGGTGGTGATCAAGCTCCGCTGCTAGCGATTGGTACCGTACCCATGGGACTTATCTTCGGTGCGATAGTCGGGTTTGCTGTTGGAATTCTTCGCAAGCCCACTCCACCGAAGTAGGGTGACGTTCCGTGATGCGTTATTGGAAGACCAGGGGTCAGGCTAGAATGATTTGATGAGAGAACACAGCTGTTGATTGAAAGCCAGCCGGAAATTTACGTTGCCGCCGACGGCGATGGTACGGCGAACGAGCAACTGATTGCATCTTCGTCGCCTTGAGCGCACGTGACAGGAGCAACGGGTGGATTCTTGTTTTGTCGGGATCGCGGCGAAACGTTTTATCTGCGATTCAGGCCCGGCGGGCTGACACATCCAATGCCGGTGTGCGTGAGCCACCGGGAAAGAAGAGTTAGAAAGTCCTCAAGGCCCGGAGGGCCGACACAATGCTCTGCTCAAGCCGACTTGGTTGTGTCGGCCTTTCAGGCCTTTGTCAATCCGAGTTCCGCAAACCGGGGCCTTCGACCCCGGCAGGGGATATTTCGGCCCTGCCGGGCCTGAATCGCAACGTGTCGTTTCTTCAATGATCTTATTTCTTTCCACGACGAACTTCGATTGCCCTTCGTTCCCGACAATTCGTGAATCCCCCCGGAGCAACTATGTCCTGATGGAAAAAATCGGGGCATACGGCATGGATGAAGTTTACAAGGCCGAACATCGCTTGATCAACCGGATTGTGGCCATCGCGTACATTGCCACGCTGAACATAGAATCCAAGTTGGGTTTCGCCCGCATGGCCGGTCGGTAATGAATGGTCGTCACGGGATGCTGAGTACTCGACCTTGAACCGCAGTGATTAGTGGTCGTTCTGCTCCATCATTTTTTCAGCAGCCTCTTCCAGCTGCAGAGTTTCCTCTTCAGCTTCGTCGCTTTGCAATAGCAGCGAAAAAGTAAACGTGCAGCCGTTTGCGGAGTTGTTTGAAGCTTCAATAGTTCCTCGCTGGCGTTCTACGACATCGCGGCAGATCGCCAGCCCGAAACCAAAACCGCTCTTCTTTGTCGTAAAGAATCGCTTGAAGACTTTTTCTGTTTTTCCCTTCGGCAGGCCCGGCCCGTTGTCAGAAACCGACACCAACACAAAGTTCGGCGAATCAGGTTTTGATTTTACCTGAATGATCACTTCGGGTTCCTGGACATTCGCTTCGCGGCAAGCTTCAATCGCGTTAACCATCAGGTTGATAAGCACATAAGTTGTCTGAACTCGATCAACATGCACTTCAAGCGGTGGATCCTGCTCCAGAAGTCCCTCGTGATCCAGCACCGAGATTTTAGCTGCGCTGGAATCCGGACGCGGCTGCACCAGCTTCAATGCCTGACTGATGATAGCTTCCAATTCAGTCGCCTCAAGTCGTGATCGACGGTCGTGTAGAAAGTCTCGCATCCCAAAGATCACTTCACGAGCATGTTCAACCTGTTCCAGAATCTCTTCCACATTCAGCAACATCTGTTCGGTAGTTGCCTCGCCCACTTTCAGACGATTCTTCAATGTGAAGCCTTGCAAGCCGATGACTTGCAGCGGCTGGGCCAACTGGTGAGCGTACTCAGATGCAAGGTTGCCGCTAAGGCTAAGCCGCGAAGCCTGCGTCAGGTTGTCTCGAAGTTCCATCAATTCCTCTGCTGCCGCGCGTTCAGCATCATTGTTGGTGAGATACATGGTGCATGCGATATTCGCGGAGTCACCACCTGGCTCAATCCTTGCATTGTAGGAAACCGCCTTTTCGCTGTTTTTGAAGAGCAGAAATTCGAACGTATGCGGCTGTTCAGATTCGATAGATTCGATGATCATTTTCCGGACAGGCTCATACGACGTCCGAGTAACGATGTCCTGCAGTCGGAGACCAGTGACCGACGGTGGAGTGCCGTTTCTGAATGCCACGACATTCATCACTTCCATCGC
>JAYVNW010000339.1:0-1650 GCA_043758225.1 Candidatus Kuenenia sp.
GAATAATCGATCCGCTGATCATAGCTGCCTGCGTCGTACGCCTGTTCCAGTGCAGCACGAATGTCGAGAGCTACATCCGGGTCATTACCAGCCAGCGGGACGCGAATGCACGGCAACGGCTGCTGTATACTGCGTGGATAGACTTCAAATCGAGTTGTACGGGCTCGATGGACGCAGACCAACGCATCATAATCATAACGTCCCGCGACCATTGCTTCTCCCACGGCGACGACATGCGGCCCGCGACGCAACAGATCGATTTCAACCAGATGAGTGTCGCTGTGAAGCACTTCACGTTGTTTGGCCACATAGGAATCTCGTCCAGGACCGGCGTATTTATTGCTGGGACTGACAAGCTCAATTACCGTGACGACTCGCATGTTGGATTCGCGGTCAAGGATTTCAATATAGGGCTGGTGAATTTCCAGATCCGGAGCTTCCATGACAATGGGTGAATCCACTTCCGGAAGCGTGGCCACGGCAACACCGCCGTCATTGTGATTTCGAAATTCGGTCTGACGTATCCAGACGTCCGGAATAATCGCGTGCGAGTGCCCTCCCGTCGCAGATTCCACATAGACCCGTTCGCCGACTGAAGCGGCATACCGAGGACGTATGCGAGGCGCGATTTGGTCACGAAGATACGTAACCATGGGGCCGTGAATCCCCGGAAAAATCGCCGGGTTCTCCAGATACGGGTCCATTCCCGGAAAGATCAGAGGCATGCAACATTTCCTTAATTTATGTTCCGCGAGAGCATTGCCAAGGCTCGAACAAACGACAGCATAACGAAAACTTTGGCATGTTTCACGAGATTTGTTGGACCACCAATCCTGATCCGGATTTATCAAGACTGGACTCGATTCAGTTGACCATCAGGGCACTTCCGGCGAAAGTGTATCACGACACCATTGTCTGATGCCCACCATGCCGCATTCACTGCGGATAAGATCCCAACTACCCACCTGACGGGCAATTGCATAGCCCGTCGCCTGTAACCTGACTGAGGTTTCGTATGACTCGTGTTAATGCAACTCTTCTTGCCACTGCTTTCGCAGCGACTCTCTTCTGCATACCTGAACAAGTTTGGTGTCAGGATTCCGACACTGACAAATCGTCGTCGGCTGATATTATCGAGTTTAATCGTGACATTCGTCCAATCCTATCTGACAACTGCTTCTTCTGTCACGGCCCAGACAAGAACAAACGTGAAGCAGAATTGAGGCTCGATACGAAAATCGGCCTGCACGGCTCGGACGAAAAAACGGGCGCGTTGGTGCCTGGAAATCCAGCGGACAGCGAACTTTTCAAGCGTGTGACCTCAACGGATAATGAGATCAAAATGCCGCCTGCAAAATCCGGGAAGTCACTGACCCAACATGATATCCAATTGCTCAAAAAATGGATCGAACAAGGTGGCCAATTCGAGGGGCATTGGGCATTTCTGCCAATCCGGATCGACGACCATGAAGCCTCTGTAAATGCGCCAGATCAAAGCAAATCTGTCAGTATTCGAATCGATGACCATATTGCCAGATCGCTCGCGGAGCACCAACTTCCAACGTCCCCTGAAGCAGATCGCACAACATTGATTCGTCGTCTGAGTTTCGATCTGATCGGCCTGCCTCCGACAGTTCCGGAAGTTGATGC
>JAYVNW010000340.1:0-5418 GCA_043758225.1 Candidatus Kuenenia sp.
CGCTTCCAGCGATCTGCGGTTTCTCATCTGCACATTTTTCACGGAAGAGAAAAAATGCAACTACAGCCCAGGACCAGTCCGGAAACGGATCGCTGCATGGACCTGATCCAGCAGTTAGCCAGTGTTGTTGTTAGTGATCTGTGTGTCGACGTTGGATTCGAGTCAGTTTTACTCACAGGCCGCGCGGATTCATGGCACGGAAAGCAGGTCGCAACATCGGCCGCTCGTCGCATGTATCCGAACCATCGCATCGAAAATCTGTTGAAAGTGACGTCCATACGTTGACCAACTCGATCCATCAACGATGGGCACAATCGAGCCTGTAACATTATTGAGGGATGATAACCTTCTATAATGTTGTGGGCTCGTTTGGTTTGTGTCAGTGGATTGTATAGCAGATTGGCATGAACGGCGGGAAAGTATTCAAATGACACAAGCAGGAGATTTCGGCGCTGCGGGTGATGGAGTTACAGACGATACTGCCGCACTGCAACATGCCATCGATGAAGGCGTGGGAGAATTGGTGATACCGCGCGGGGACTATCGAATCACTCAGCCTGTTGTCATCAATCTAGCCGCAACCGGTCGCACGTCCATTCGAGGTGAAGGGGGAACCTGCCGAATTTTGATGCAGGGCAAAGGCCCGGCATTTTCATTCGTTGGCACACATACTGGATCTGCTGATCCAAAGTCGTTTCAAGCTACCGCATGGACTCATGAGCGAATGCCTATGATCAGCACCGTGGAGATTGTCGGCGAACACGCTGAAGCCGACGGCATTCAGATCGAAGGTGTCATGCAGCCGGTCATCACAGGTGTCCTGTTGCGTAAGTTGCGTCACGGAATCCGTATCACTGGGCGAGCACGCAATGTTCTGATCAGTCATTGTCAAATTTATCACAACCTTGGCGTGGGCATTTATCTGGACAGCGTCAATCTGCACCAGACCATCATCAGCGCATCACATGTCAGTTATTGTCGATTGGGTGGAATTCGGATTGAACGCAGCGAGATTCGAAATCTGCAAATCACTGGCAACGACATCGAATACAATAATAACGCCAATCATCAGGTTCCCGGTGCAGACGGTGTTCCGACGGCGGAAATCTGGCTGGATGCGAGTGAAGGCAGTATTCGGGAAGGCACGATCTGCAGCAACACGATTCAGGCCACGTACAGTCCCAACGGTGCCAACGTTCGCATTATTGGCCAGCCAAAGGAAGCGAACGCAAAAGTCGGAATGATTGCGATCAGTGGCAATTTGATTGGCAGTCAGTGGAACAATATTCATATTTCTTCGGCACAGGGAGTGACAATCTCTGGCAATACCGTGTACTCCGGCCACCATCGTAATCTGTTGATGGAAGATTGTTCCCAGATGGTCGTGGGAAACAATAGTTTTGGCCACAACGCGGACTACGGTGTTGAGAAGGAACTCTGTACCGGAGTCACTTTCCGAAACTGTCGCGATTCAGTTTTCACAGGCAACGTTCTGCAGGACTGTCAGAGCGGTCGCCATTTGTATCCGACCGCACCGGAACTTCAGCGTGAGGCACTACTGGAACTCTATGACTGCCGCAACATCATCGTCAGCAGCAATCAGATTCTGGATTCAGCACCGTATGGAATGCGCCTCGCCAATTGCGTCGACATGACGATCAACACAACGGTGGTCACGGACCGACGTACGCCGCCATTGCAGAAATCGGCCGTCTACTGGACCGGTGCGGTCGGACGCAGCATGATCACGTCATCAACACTCGGGCCCTGCACCGATCAGACGCTGCAGTCTGAAGAACAACCTTTGCTGGCTAACAACTTCAATTAGAACGTAAACAGCCAGCCGTGAGCATCAGTGTTTCGGCAACGGGATGCTGAGCGTATCCAGCTTGCGTGGTGCTGGTGCTGGTTTTTCTGATACCGTACGCGGTTCGCCAAAATACGGTTCGCCGGTCATGGCTTCGACATCGGACTTGATCTGCGTGTTCCGTACGAAGCCTCGCGTTTTGTTCGTTGGTTCTGATTCGGCATTCCTGCCTGGCAGCAGGACGTCGGTTGGCTGTGTTGAGACGGTGCGGCCATCTTCGAGAACAATCTCAACCTTAAGGCCACAGTGTACCTGATCTCGATGTTTCTGCACATACGGCACGAACACACGATAGGAATGTCCAAATGTCCCTTCCGAGTGATGTACGTTCCATGCATCAGGCTCGAAAGAGAACGTATGGATTAACTTGGGTTCATCGAGTGAATCCGGATTGAAGTTATCGTATTCGTAGATATTCACTTTCCCGTGAACGCGAGCCCCGGTTTCGCAACCTGATCCAAAGAACAGAATCTGTCCGGTGAATCCACGTGCGTTGAGATCATCAATCCCCTTCCCTGTCTTGGGTTCCCAAAGAGCAACAATCTTGGCGACGTTCTTCTCGACTTTTGGATGACCGACCAAACTGCCAGGGTCTTTCACAAGCACTGATGGTTCACGAAGCAACGTTGTCGTCGTAGCACATCCGGTGAGAAGAGCTGTAACCAGACTTGCTGAAGCAATAAGTTTGAGTACCGATTTCTTCATGGTGGCGACTCACAAAAGTACACGAAAATTTCACGAGGCAGGGGCGTTGCCTTAGGCCCGGATGAGCCGACACAACCTCTGCCGGGGCCGTGAGGCCCCGGAATTCGACGAGTATATTTTCACTATCAACGATTGGTACTAACATCTGGTTCCAGGAACTGTTCGATTGGCATTTCGGGTCGCAAAATCGTTCCCTCTTCAGCGGTCCAAAGTTGAGATCCTGTTGGCTTTGGAACACTGTAGAGAGGACCGTGGACTTCTTCCGCATCCGATTCAATAAAGTGCAAACGTTCTGTTTCGACTTGTTTGATCAATTCTGAATCGATGTCCGTCAGAACAATGCGTGGTGTCAGGAAGATCAGTAGTTCGGTTCGTGACGCAGTCGTGCCATCATATCGAAAAGCACGTCCGACGATCGGAAGATCGCCAAGCCAAGGCACCTTGCGTTCCAATGTCGAGTCTGACTTTGTAATCATCCCGCCAATGACAATTGTCTGTCCATTGGGGACATTTACCGTAGTTGTCGCCTGTGACTGATTAATCACCGGTGAGTCGATTGACGTTCCAGTTGTCGCATTCACAAAGATTGGTACACCGATGTCAGAAAGTGAACTCTTCTGAGCAAAGACATTCATCGCAATCATGCCATCCGGTGTAATACGCGGAGTCACGGTCAAGGTAATCCCGGTATTTGTATATGTGATTTGTGGCGACGTATTCAATCCGTTCGTAGTGACACCAGTTGTCAGCGGCACATTCTGGCCAACCGTTACCGACGCCTGATTATTGTGCGTTGCTCGAACCTGTGGGCGACTCAAAACCTGCACGGTGCGGCGCGATGCCAATGCTCGCAGCAGCACGCTGACGGCATCTGACTGAGCCGAAAACACAAAGCCGCCAAAACCAAGATCCGAATTGCTTCGACCCAGAGAAAAGTTACTTAGGCCCTGAGTTGCGACGGTTCCGGGTTTGGCTCCAGAATAGTTGTTATTTCCCAACGGAGAAGCGGTGTTGTTGAAGTTCAAGCCGGGAGTCCCCGACGTTGCCACAGTCGTGATACCACCGGTTGTCGCGCTGGTCAGGCTGCGAGCCAGCAATAGTGGATCCTGCAAACCTAGCTCAATTCCGAACTCGTCTGTGGAATCCAAAGTGACTTCCACAATCAGTGCCTGGATCACAACTTCCGGTGGCTGAGCGTCGAGAGCCTCAACAATCTGAACGATCTGGTCAAAGTACTGCTGTGAAGAACTCACAATCAGAGAGTTACTGTTTTGGTCCGCTGACACAAGAACTTCCTGTCGGATGCGTTCGATGTTGCTGAACAAATCCGCTGCCGTTTGTTGCAGACTCTGCTGTTGTGTCAGGTAGTCCAAAAGCGTTGCTGCAACCAGAGGAGCCGAAGCATTTCGTAGTGGGATGACAGTTGTCTGTCGCTGACGCGTATCGTCAGAATCCAGACGCAGAAGAATCGCTTCAACCACGCTGAGAGATTCAGCACTGCCGATGGCCAACACCGAGTTCGTGCGAATGTCCGGAGAGAACTTCAATGGAATCAACTGACTGGAGGACCCCTCGGTTCCCGCCAACTGGACTCCAAGTTGATTCTGCTGGTTCGTCGTCGAACTGGTAAACATGGCTTCCAGCATCGTTACCGATTGCTGAGCATCCGCGTTCCGCAGCGTGAAAACTTTGATTTCAGACACCGCACTTGGTGATTGATCCAGTGCTTCAACCAATGCCAGCATCAGACTCATACTGGTTTCTGGTGCTGAAATCAGCAAACTGTTAGATCGTGCGTCAGCATTCACTCGAACGTCCGCCAAAATTCCCGATCGAATCAGATCGCGAACGCCGCCGGTCGTCGTGAGAAATTCCAACGCCATCGACTTGCTGGTTCGTAGTTCCTGAGAACCTTGAGTGTTACCACCCGCACCGCCGCCCTGTCCGGTTGCAGTTGTTTGCTGCGGCGGATTAAGGACCGACTGGATGGCCAATGAGATCGTCGTCGCCAGTTCTGTTGCAACCGCATTCTTCAACCTGACTACTTGCATCTGAGCGACTGAGCCTGGTTCGTGCGAGTCAATGCGCTCAATCAGAGTTTTGACTTCGGTCAATTCACTCGGTCTGCCCTGTACAACGACGGAATTTGTGCGAACGTCAGCGATCGCTCGAATACTTGTTCCGAGTCCGGGACGTTCGGAATAGAAACTCGTCAGGGCCGTCACGACCTGTGATGCGATCGCACTCTTCAGTTGGAATACCTGGAACTCGAAATCCGGTGCGAGAGGTTTGTCAAGTTCTTTGGCGAGTTCCAGAATTGACTGACGTTCAATCTCAGATGAGATAATCAGAATTGAATTCGGCTGCACGACCGGGATGAATGCCGCAGTCTTGCGATTTGTTCCGCCTCGCTGACGCAGTTCCGTCAGTTGCTCATAAACGCTGGTTAACAGCGTTGAGAAAGCTTCTGAGTCGATATTCTCCAAAGTCAGGACATGGATCGCCGGAAGTGAGCCAACGCTGATTTTTTCGAGGCGACGAATGATTTCCTGAACCTTTTCAACGTCTGCTTCATTGCCCTTTAAAATCAGGATACCAATATCCTGCATGGCCTGCACATTCACTTCGCCCCGCAGGTTGATGGCAGGATCAACTTCAGTTCCGGCGACATTTGAATCAGGGCGAACGACTGCGCCGTCTTGAGCCGTCTCGTCCGACATCGAAACGAGCTGATGAATCTGCTCGCTCAGCTGTTTCGCGGTCTCCGCCTTGATGCCGTTGTTTTGAACCAGCTTGATCGTTTCTTTGCCTTCGACCACAACTGCACGATCCAGATCGCTGATCAA
>JAYVNW010000341.1:0-2270 GCA_043758225.1 Candidatus Kuenenia sp.
GGGTACTCAGCCTTCATCAGGCGTTCGGAAACCTGTCGCCACAAACGTGAGGATTCCAGCACGTTTGCTTTGTCAACCATTGTCAGCTTGCCGCGACGCTTGCGAGCCGCATCAGCCGCCACGCGGATGACTCGTTCGATTTCGCCGGTTGAATAGATCATCGTGTTCCAGGCTTCTTCGCCTGAAGGATGAGGCCGACGTCCGGACTCACCGAAGTAGATCCCGCCCGTGAGTTCGCGTACGAACAGAATATCGGTGCCTGCGACGATTTCGCGTTTTAATGGGGACGCATCAAGCAGTTCATCCCATGTCTTTGTCGGCCGCAGGTTTGCAAACAGTCCCATTTCTTTGCGGATGCGGAGGAGTCCGGCTTCCGGGCGAGTCTTTGCGTTTGGATCGTCCCACTTCGGTCCTCCCACGGCACCAAGCAGCACGGCTTGTGAATTCTTGCAGGCTGTCAGTGTTGCTTCAGGCAGCGGATCGCCGAATGTGTCGATCGCATTGCCGCCAATGGCGTGCTCCGGCATAGTGAATGAGTGGCCGAATCGTTGAGCGATAACGTCCAGGACCCGCCGAGCCTGTGCAACAATTTCCGGGCCGATGCCGTCACCGGGCAGCAATACGATCGTGGCGTCCATGAGAGTTACTCCACCGCCAATGGCGGCCGTTTGAGCAAATTGAATCGTGGGAAAACCGCACAGGGTAAGGGCTTGCCGAACCGATTCAACCCTTTTGGCCGCAATGCTCCGCATCGAGAATCCTGGCGATGTTCCACGCGACAAAGGCGGCCGTGTGACTATTGCATTTGAGTTGAGTCAACTAAAATTCCGCATTCGGCAATCACGCCGAACGATTTTGAAACTTAGATCCGGAATAGATTACATGATTACTGTGGGTATGAATTATCACGTCCTTCCCGGCAAACAGAAGGATTTTGAAGAGAAATTCGCCGGCGTCATTAATGCCTTGAAGGCGGCTCCAGGGCATACGAGTTCAACACTTTGGAAAGACGTGAGTGACGATGCATCGTATCTGATTACCAGTGAGTGGTCAGACGAAACGGCCTTCCAGGAATTCATCCGCAGCGAAGCTTTTCGAGCCGTCACGAACTGGGGCAAGGAGCAGATTCTTTCCGGGCGTCCACAGCACAAAGTTTACAAGCACTGAAAGTGTTTATGGCGATGGCCGGAATTCAACGCGGTATGCAGGACGGGACACCAGTCTCGTCCTGCGATCTTGATTAGATGGCAAAAAATGTGAGGCAGAAAAATTTCAGGGCAATGCAGTCTGCACGTCGAATGGATATTTTTGTGTGTCCAGACGGGTCTGGAGATCCGTCCTGCGGAACGCTTTCAGATCTCGCACGAAGCCAATATCACCCCGGTTTAATTCTCCGCTGGATTCGGCCAATTGAGGTGCTTATGGAGAAATCTGTAAGTGCCTTGGCCGTTGATTGTGTGGGGGCCGACGAACCATTCGATTTCTGTTTTGTCGCCGATCTTCAATTGAGCCGCGTAGAGATTTCGGATTTTAGCGTATTCGTGTGCCACCCAATGATCTTCGCCGACACCGTCGAAGTGACCTCGTTCCACCATAAACGGACGCGGGCAGATCAGAGCGGCCATCTCGGCGTAGTTGAAAGTGCTGCCGAGATCCCATTCAAAGATTTCGTACTCGCCAGTCCAGATGTAGCTGAAGTTCTCACGAGTGCTCGCGTTCTTCAGCACCCATTCGTTGAAGTCGGCCGAGCAGATTGACAGGCAGTAATCGGTGACGAGTGCCGGAATTCGCATGGCCGATTTTCCGCCGTAGCTCAGGCCGTAAAATGCGATGCGATCGCCGTCGACGTTTGGCTGAGTCTTCAGCCAGTTCACAATCTGCTGATGCTGCGGCACGATGATGGAGAACAGCGATTTTCCGAGCGGCTGAGCCTTACGTTGCAAAGTTCGAAAGCGGTCGGTAAAGATGTACGGATTCTGCGGTGAGAACGTGATGAATCCTCGTTCGCAGAGTTTTGCCGCGAAGTCATGGTACGCCGGATTGTCGCCAAGGAACACATCTGTCGGACGTCCTTCAAGGCCGTGCTGGCAGACAACCACAGGCCGTTTTTCGCCAGGCTTCAGGTCCTTCGGAAGCAGAAGCACGCCATAAGCGAAGATATCGGGAAACACATCGAGTACAACTTCGTGGCCGGTCCATTTTTCCGTGTCCCACGACTTGCGTGATCGAGCATTGAACGCCATCAACGGCTGGTCAAACTCGCCGATGAC
>JAYVNW010000342.1:0-1758 GCA_043758225.1 Candidatus Kuenenia sp.
CCATTCGCCGCCGGACTCTCATTTAGTTCCTCAATACGCCGGAAGACCTGATTCTCTGACATCTGCACGCCACCAACGGATAAATGTCCGTCCGGTTCGATGGTGATTGTCAGACGATGTGGAGACGAGATGTCATCAGACTGTCCCTTTGATGCAACGGGTAGCTCGACTTCTTTTGATTGATCGCTGCGAATGAAGTAGCTGGCGACAAGAAAAAATATGATCAGCAGGAACACCACGTCGATCATTGGCGTGATATTGAAACGCAGAGGCGTGCGGTGGAGTGATGCATCTGGAAGTCGCATGGACGGTAAACTTAGTCTTGATAAATCTGCCAGGCACGATCAACCGATCTCCGCCACAACTTTTCCGCTTTCGATTCTAGCTTCATACCGAGTCTGGTGAAGTCGCTGATTCAGGCAATGCTGGCCTGTGCTGACGTCAAATTGCCAGCCATGCCACGGACACGTCACAATGTTTCCGCCGAGTGTACCTTTGCCGAGCGGGCCTCCGGCGTGAGGGCAAATGCCGTCCAACACATAAAAGACACCGTCAACGTTGAACACGGCAAAAATTCGACCGTCTGCCACGACTTCAGCACTGGTGCCAATCGGAACAGATTCGACGTCGATGAGGGCAACTGCGGTCACGGCTTTTTATCATCCTGCTTCGTGGATTCCGCTACAACTTCTGTCTGGCGAAGCACTCGCATAATATTGCTCCCCAGAATCTTGTGAATAGACTCTTTGTCAAATCCTCGATTCAGAAGTTCCTGAGTGATCAACGGGTACGTGGCGACACTTTCCAGTTGCTCAGGCAGTCGACCAACTCCATCGTAGTCAGATCCAATCCCAACATGATCGATGCCCGCCACTTTTACCAGATGCACAATGTGATCGACAACGTCATGCAGATTTCCACGCGCTTCCTTGTTTTGCTTCAACTGCGCTGTAGGAACGATAAACCCGGAATAGAAATTTACCATAATGACACCACCATTTTTCGCGACCAATGGCAGCACGTCGTCAGGAACATTTCGCGGATGATCATTGATCGCTCGCGCGCTGGAATGTGAGAATATCACAGGAGCTTTCGAAGTCGCAATGGCGGCCTTCATGGTCTCCGGTGAGACGTGTGAAAGATCAACCATCATTCCCAGTCTGTTCATTTCGAGCACGACATCTTTGCCAAATTCCGATAGTCCATGACACACTGGCTTATCCGTTGCGGAATCTGCCCACTGCAATGATTTCGAATGCGTGAGCGTCATGTAGCGACACCCTTCATTGTACAGTCGCTGCAGATTGCTGAGTTCACCTTCAATGCTGTAGCCGCCTTCGACTCCCATCATGGAAGCAACCTTTCCCGACTTGACGATACGTTCAATATCATCAGCGGTGGATGCAAATTCAAAAGTCTCCGGGTAGCGCTGCATCATGGCTTTTACGATGGAGATTTGATGCAACGTCTGCAACAGTGCATCGCCGGTCTTGTCATGCTCCGCAGGAACATAGACGGACCAGAACTGAGCTTTCAGCCCACCTTTTCGCAGCCTTGGAATGTCCGTATGAATCGAAGGCTGTGGCTTGGAAATATCGAGAGCATCAAAGGATGAATTCCCCTTCTCTCGAACTTCCCATGGCAGATCATTGTGCCCGTCAAACAGCATGCCGGCGGAATGAATCGCTGCTGCTTTCGGCGTGAGTACAACGGCTGGCCGTACAACATCATCCGCTTGCAAAGATGTCACGGGGAGTA
>JAYVNW010000343.1:0-2516 GCA_043758225.1 Candidatus Kuenenia sp.
GTGACAAGAGCTTGCAGCAGCATGTCGCCGGAACAAGCGACCGATCCGTCGCCGCCCGCCTTCGGATGCAGCCCGGCAATGAGGTCTTTGCCATCGTTGGCAGCAATAGGAACTCGGCAACAAAGGTTAGTAAAATCTATGATCCCGACAGCATGAAGTTCAGCGATCGCGGCGTTTGGATTTGTCTGATACAGCTGCTTGAGCGGTGCCTGGAGTGATTTGAGTTCGTCGCGGTCCATAGAGACTGTTCCACTTGAAGCCGATGGGTGTTTTTGAAAGCGTTCATACCTTGCCGTTCGCCAAAATCCTGAATCCAGTTGATTCGGTTGGCCCGTTGGAGTCGAGTCACACCAACTGCTATGCTTCCGCTTGTTAAGATTAGCAGAAGTCGCGACGAGTGTTTACTTTCGATCGCGAAAATCGAGGCACTGGATTGACAATGAGTACTGATTCACCAAAACGCAAAATCTGGGTCGGTTTTGACCTGGGCGGCACAAAAATGATGGCTGTCGTGTTCGACGACAAACTGAAAGTGCTGGGGAAAAAACGCCGAAAGACGCGAGGCAACGCCGGCGAACACGTGGGACTCGAACGCTTGGCTGAAACCATCACCATGGCTCTGACAGAAGCGGGCGTGACGGCAGATGAAATCGTGGGGATTGGAGCGGGAGTTCCGGGGCCGCTGGATCTCCAAAAAGGCATCATTCTGGAAGCCCCGAATCTTGGTTGGAAGAATGTGGATCTGCAGGATTTCCTTTCGAAGCGATTCAAATGCCCAGCGATGATCTGCAATGATGTGGATGCTGGAGTTTTTGGTGAATATACCAGCGGAGCAGGGCAGGGGGCTCGATGCGTGCTGGGGGTGTTTCCAGGGACCGGCATCGGCGGCGGCTGCGTTTACGAAGGCCGTATCTTTCGCGGCTCACGATCATCGTGTATGGAAGTGGGATTTTTGCAGATGGCGACATCAGGACCTTCGGCCGGTGTGGGTACCGTCGGGACTTTGGAAGCGATTGCCAGCCGCCTGGCAATCGCTGCAGAAGCCGCGAAAGCCGTCTATCGCGGTCAAGCGCCACACCTGAGGGAATTGGCGGGAACAGATATCGGAAAAATCCGCAGTTCCAGTTTGGCGAAGTCGATAGAACTGGGCGACAAAATCATTGAGCAGATTGTCCGTCGCGCCGCTGACGAGGTTGGACGCGGAATTGGCTCTTTAATCAATATTCTGGCACCGGATATCGTCATCCTGGGTGGTGGACTGGTCGAAGCCATGCCGAAGCTGTACCTGGAGTCTGTCAAGGAGGGTATTCGCCGAAACGTATTGCCTTCTTTCGCAGATTGTGCGAAGCTCAAAGTCAGCGAGCTTGGTGACCTTGCAGGGGCGACAGGCGCAGCGGCCTGGGTTCGCCAGGAAACAGAGTTGAAAGACGCGAAGAAGGATTGACGCGGGCGATGACAACCGGGAACGAGACACCTCAGAATGAACAACCGATTCGTCAGGATGCGACACCGGATGCATCGCGGTCCGCAAATACATTTCCACTGGCCGTCATTGAACTCGGAACATCTGCGATTCGCATGGCTGTGGGAGAGAGCGATGGCAGTTCAAATGTTCGCGTTCTTGAGCAACTTGTTCGCGGCGTAAGTCTTGGTAAAGACACGTTCACACAGGGCGAGATACAACGAAAGACGTTGCAGGAAGTCATCAGAGTCCTGAAGAGCTATCGTCGCAAGCTTAAAGAATATCAGTGCAGTAATCCGAAACACATCCGCATCGTAGCGACCAGTGCCGTGCGGGAAGCAACGAACCGGATGGAAGTGCTGGATCGTATTTATACAGCCACCGGCCTGACAGTCGAACTGATCGATGACGCGGAAATTGCTCGAGTCACCTATCTTGGTGTTCGCCCCCTGCTGCAGAACGATCCGACCCTCACAGAAGCCATGACAGTCGTTGCAGAAGTCGGCGGCGGCAATACGGAAGTACTGGTTTTGAAGGGCAAAGATATTGTCCATTCGCAGCCCTACCGTTTGGGATCACTAAGACTTCAACAGATGATCATTCAGTCCCAGACGACGCGCAGTCACATGGGGAGTATGTTGATCGGCCAGATTAACAGAACTCTGGAACCATTGCTCGACATCGTGCCCCGTGGTCGAGACATAGAATACGTCGCGTTGGGCGGCGATATGCGTTTTGCCGCAAAAGTTCTGGGGATTGGACTGCAAAAAGCAGGATTGAGCCGCATCGAAGTGGATGATCTGGAAAAACTGACAACAAGACTGCTGTCATTAACCGTCGATCGCATCATCCGAAAATACCATATTGAACTCTCACAGGCAGAAACTCTGGTACCGGCGCTGCTGGCAAACCTTCGACTGGCGCAGATGCTGGGTTGCTCGCAGATACTGATCACAGGGCTGAATCTGCGTGACGCTTTGCTGCAAGGTATGCTCAGGACGAATGACTGGTCAGCAGATTTTTGTGAGCAGATCGTGAACTCCGCTGTCGAACT
>JAYVNW010000344.1:0-6384 GCA_043758225.1 Candidatus Kuenenia sp.
ATAAAAATTAATGATGCCGAATGTGTTGCAGGCACATCTTTTGGCATCAGCTCATTCGCAGGAAACTTCGAAGGTTTAACTCCCGTCACGCTCGCGAGACTCACCTGTGCTCCGCCTGAGATCTCCGATGGGGAATATGCCGGCAAACTACTCGTTATTCAATCCACGCGTCGATTCAATGCTGAAGATGCATTTGTCCTGAAAGCGAAACCCGCCTGCCTTCTGATTGTGGCCGACGACGGTCGTGTCCGTAATGAAGCCGTCAACCAAACTGCGCAAACTCCAAGTGCAATACCAGTCGCCATGATCACTCGCGATGCAGCAAACGCGCTGGCCGCTAAGTGCGGCGCTGCAGCTGAGTACTTTGAAAAAGGTGAGCCGACGCAGAATCTGATTCTGGAGTCCTCGCAGATCGCGGATTGTAAATTATCGATTGAACGGGAATCGATCGATGTGCCAAACGTCGTCGGCTGGTATCCCGGCAGCGATGAAGCCGTTCGAAACGAACACATCTGCATCGGCGCACATCTGGATCATTTGGGAGTGCAACGAGGCGAACTTTATCCAGGTGCCGATGATAACGGTTCTGGCTCAACTGCCCTGTTGCAGATCGCGAAGGCCATTCATACGAACCCTGTCAAACCAAAACGCAGCGTCTTGTTGATTGCCTTTTGTGCTGAAGAACGAGGACTTCTTGGATCAAAACATTACGCGGCAAATCCGGTGCGGCCATTGAAGGACATGATCTGCATGCTGAACATTGACATGATAGGACGAAACGAAGAAACCACGACTGAGCCTGCATCCGACAACCTGAACACCATCCATCTTGTTGGCAGTAAAGACCACTCAATGCAGCTCCATCAGATGACAGAAAAAGCCAATGAATCCGTCGGGTTCGTCTTTGAATACGACGAAGAAGAAAGAGTCGATGGACGCAGTGATCACGCATCATTTTCTGAGAAGGGAATCCCTGTGACGTTCCTTTTCGGTGGCTTCAGTCCATACTACCACAAACCAACCGATACGATGGAGGGGATCAACTTCAGCAAAATAGCCAATGCTGCCCGGCTGGACTATTTACTACTGATGATGGCTGCTGAACATGGTCGGTTTCAACTTGATGTAAAACTT
Organism: Candidatus Kuenenia sp.; assembly: GCA_043758225.1. Taxonomy (GTDB): domain Bacteria; phylum Planctomycetota; class Planctomycetia; order Planctomycetales; family Planctomycetaceae; genus SXXK01. Next base: position 1,135 of record JAYVNW010000344.1, read on the forward strand.
TAATTGAAAGGTTGTTATGAGTCGTTCATTGGGAAACGTGATTGCAGACTCTCTTGAGCTTTGCCTGGGATATTCGGAACGTCTGTTGAAGGATGTGACGCCAGAACAATTCGCCCGCTTCGCTGTGGTCAACGGCCAGACGATTGAATCCAATCATCCGGCATTTGTTTATGGACACTTGTGTCTCTATGGACCACGAATTCTGAGCCAGCTTGGTCAACCTGGCCCGGCGGCTCCTCCAAACTTTGAAGCTGTTTTCTCCAAGGATGCCAAATGTACCGACGATCCAACGGGAACTGTGTATCCGGCGATGACCGCGGTGACTCAGGCGTTCTTTGACGGTTACAAAGCCGCCCTGCCCGTCCTGCGATCACTGCCAGATGAAGCATTTCAAGCCGTGAACCCGCTCGGAGGCCGCATGACCGATCTGTTTCCGACACTCGGCTCACTTCAGGCATTCTATTGCAGCGGCCACATGATGATGCACCTTGGCCAAATCAGCGCCTGGCGCCGCATGATGGGACTGGGCGCAGCGTAGAGATGCAAAAGTTAAAGCCGGAGAATGCACGAGCAGTAAAGCAGGGGTCGGTTTCGGTAAATTGAGACCTTATGACCCACTTTGTTTTTCGGTTGAAGCGGATGGTGCTTGCGTGCTGGGAACATCCCGCAAGCCGTGCTCTTCGCCGGTTGTCACCGCGTGTGTGCTGGTCCCATCGGCGGCGTTTTGCAATTGAATCGAGTTACCGGCAGATGCATCAGGCTCGAGTTCGTACCTGCACGCGATGCCCGAAGCTCAGATTTTTGTTCTTTACTTTGGCTCTGATTCTTCGCAACGGGTGAGTGTGGCTGCACTATTTCATTTTTGCTGGCTCTCGAGGTGAAGCCCCGTCTCTGCGTCTGGAACTCCTTCGCTTTCGCAGAGTGGCTCGCGTCCGTAGAGTCCGACGACTTACACGATGGAAGTCCGCTTTCTATCGAGTAGTGCCCGAATTTTGCCTAATTTGGAACTACTGAGATTGTATATGCTTGCTCCAATTTTGATCTGTCGCGGCAGAAAAAAGGAGACAATGACGGCCCAGCAAATGAGATAAACAGCCGACAATTGCTGCGGTCGCCAGATCGAAATCAAAAGCCCGCTTGGTTCTGCGAACGTTTGAAAGTCCAAACGGGAACATCAGGGCGGCTGTCGTCCGAAACAACGATGTGATCGGAGTCAACAATACGAATGGTCGTGTGTTTAGCGTCGTACTCTGATTTCTCCGGCTGGATGACTACCGTATCTGCCTCTTGAGACAATACGCGAAACGTTTGGCTGATGACTCCGTTTGTAGTGTGAATCGTTATTGTGTCACTGGTGAATATATACGTTATTGAAGACATCAATCCAAACGCGTTCTCACCGCGTTCCAATGCGTCTTTATGTGTGTATCCACTTGACTCCAGCAATTGGATCTGCTGCTGATACTCCGAAGTCTTACGCAGCGCATCTGGATCGAAATCCCATTCTCCCACCGGTACCTCTGCTCGCTGGATCAGCAATTTTTTGCTCCTGACGGGCGGCATCAAATTCGTTTTAGAGTGAACACGAACATCTGAATCGTGATCCCCTTGTAGCGGATTCGCCTGTTCGATAGACGTCTCGTCACCGCAACCGACGAGTAGCAAGGTCGCCAGCAGAGCGGCGATCTTTCTACCTAAAGTAGAGTATGAAATTATGTCGCGGTCCCTTCACCATATAACTCTCCTGCGAGCCTAAACTTTGCTACTTTGACAGCCGATCCAGAATGTTGCGAGTGATTCGCACAACAGCCGGATCGTCGCCTCGCAGCCCGTGAGCCCAGTCGGTTGAGCCGGTCGTGACTACCGTTCCGCCTTGGGTGTAAATGCCGAGGACCGCTGCACCGACTCGATCCGCAGGAAACCGGTCGTACCATAAGCAATCGCCGGGTGCCCATTGAGCCGTGCAGGAACCGAGGATCGTGAATGACTTTGGTGTGCCATCGCTATTCGTCGGAAACGGCAGCCCGTCTTTCCATGTCATTTCGCAGCCGTCGCATTCGTAGCCGACAATCGTATCCTTGCCACCAAAGCGATCATCGCGTTTAAGTTCCGTACCTTCGAACAGCCAGTGTTCGGGACGATGCACGATGTAAGATGCCGGGCCATCCATAAACTGCCCATGGCTGCGATGGTAACCGCCCCACAGAAACCCGACACCCGTGAGCTGATTTTCAGGCCGCTCGACCAGATGATGGCTCCACGTTGTGCTGAGCAACTTATGATCGCCTTTTCGAAACAGCGGGTCAACATTGTACCACTGCTTCCAGCACGTCAGCGCGCGTCCGTGATCTTCACTGGGCACCTGCCAGCAGCAGGTATTGCCGCTGAAAAATGCTACATTCCCGCCATCGGCGATGTGTTTTTCAAGATTGTCCCGCATCGGCGCAGACCAGTATTCGTCATGACCAACACTCAACACCAACTTGTAGTCTTTCAGGATCTCCGGATGAAATTCGAGGTCGCTGTTTACGGCGTAGTCAATGACATAGCCGTTGGTCTCCGCCCATTTGACGAAGGGCCATTCCCAGTTGGCATATTGTGATGTCAGTGGCCGATCGAACGAAACACGATGTCCCTGCAGCCCGTCGCGATCGTGATAAGCATACAAACTGTGACCGCCCCAGTTGGTGTAGGCGTTATACGTATTCGTGGATAACTGCAACAGGATCTTTGTGTTCTTTCCCGGTTTGGCCGACCGCACAACAAACTGTATGGTACTTCGAGTCTCCTTATCTTCGTTCTTCAGAATCAGCGTGGCGACATAGCAGCCGCTTTTCCAGTCTTGCGGGATCGTCATGGTCAATGCCGCAGGCCAGTTGCAGCCATCTGACGATGCACGATCCGGAATCGGATGAGCGGTACAAGCGATATCTGTTTTTTCGAACACCGTCTCATTGGCACTGCCTTGGCGCTCGATGACCATGCGAACGCTTGCTCCACTGCTCGACAGATGGAACGCTATCTCTTCGCCGATTACGCCGCTGAGCTTGTTTGCATAGCCCAGCACAAACGGTGCGGCGGGTTGTTGCTGATCCGCCAGTGTCGCAGTGCCTGCGAGAAGTATCACAAGAACCCAGCAGCAAATCGATCGCATGTGTTGTTCCTTCAATCGGAGAAGCAAATGGTGACGTAATCAGAGAAAGCCGGGAGCGCAGCTAATTGATTTAAGCCGCGGCTCTTTTTATGTTTTGACCGTTACACACAAAGCATTACTTCATCTGTTCAGCAATCAAAAACGCAATCTCCATTGCCTGTTCGTAGTTCAATCGTGGATCGACCTGGCTGCGATAGTCGCGGGCCAAGTCGGATTCCGTAAGATTGCCGGGGCCACCAGTGCATTCCGTGACGTCTTCGCCGGTGAGTTCCAGATGTATGCCGCTCAGGCGTGAACCCACTTCTTTGTGGATCCGGAACGCGCTGAAGATTTCCGACATGATATCGTCGAATGATCGCGTCTTAATTCCATTGCGAGCCGTCTGCGTATTTCCGTGCATCGGATCACAGCTCCACAAGACTCGACGACCGGCTTTCAACACGGCTTCTGCCAGATGTGGCAATCGCTCGCGAATCTTTTCCGCGCCGAAACGATGGATGAGCGTAAGCCGACCGGGTTCGTTTTCCGGATTCAGAATTCCGATCAATTCAACCAGTTCGTCAGGCTGCATCGAGTTGCCGACTTTCAGGCCGATTGGGTTACGTATGCCACGAAAGTACTCCACATGAGCACCGTCGATGGCACGAGTCCGATCGCCGATCCAGGCCATGTGAGTTCCAAGGTTGTACCACCCACGATTGCGTTCGATTCGCGTCAACGCCTGCTCAAATGCCAGCAGAAGACCTTCGTGCGAAGTAAAAAAATCCACCCGCGACAATTGCGTCAATTCGCTGGATGAGACCACTTCCATAAAACGAATCGAGTCGCTGAGCGATTCCAGTAACTGCTGATATCGTCGAGATCCCGGCGTATTGCGGACGAAATCCATGTCCCAGTTTTCCGGATGATGCAGATCTGCAAAACCACCTTCGCTCAGCGCTCGAATGTAATTGATTGTCAGCGCAGATTTTTCGTAGGCGCGAAGCATCAGCTGTGGATCTGGCCGACGTTCCGCAGGCGTGAAGCCGGATTGATTGACGATATCGCCACGATAACTTGGCAGTTCGATGTCGCCACGTTTTTCCGTATCAGCAGATCGCGGCTTCGCATACTGACCTGCAATGCGCCCGACACGGACGATCTTTCTTTTCGACCCGCAGATCAGCACCAGGCTCATCTGGATCAATACCTTCAGTTTTCGTAGGATCGACGATGAATTGCAGTCGTCAAAACTTTCTGAACAGTCGCCTCCCTGCAAAACGAAGGCCCTGCCCTCCTCTGCGTTCTCCAACTGCACGCGCAAGCGATCAACCTCCCATGCTGTGACTAGCGGAGGAAGTGTGCTGAGTCGGCGGATAGCATCCGCTAACTCCTGGGAATTGTCGTATTTGGGTTGCTGCTGAGCCGGGCGTTTTTGCCACGAATCGGGGGTCCATGTTGAAGTCATTCTCGAATTGTTTCTGTCGGCGCGCTTTTTGTCACTCAAGCGGTGGGTGGTTTTGAAAGCTGGCAGTAATTTCCAGGTGATCAGACACGTGTCGCCGCTATTCGGCAAAGCAGATTTTTATTCGGAGGCAACACACTCAGTAGAAACACGCTCGGAGGGCTGACGCCCAACCGTTCGCCTTTTTGGCGTCAAAACTGACGTAATCCGCAAAATCGGCAAAACAGGAAGAATAGTAATTGCATCGGCTCTTGAGCAGTTCTAAGCTGCCACTTCTCCCGTCGAATCTCGCTGACGAATAAAGCACGTCGTGATGTCCATTGGCAATCGTCCACCACGGAATGGTGACATGCCTCACTCTGGCAATCCGAAAAGTGCTGTCGTGAAAACAATCGAACTTTCCGCTATCAATGCTCTACATGCTGCGAGTCCACCTGCGCAAAATCTGTTGTGCAGGGCACTTAGGTCACCGATTGAGGTGTCGATTTCCACAGTCGACCACCGACTGGCATCGATCTGGAGACCAGCGAGATTGCTTTTTGAGCAGCGTCGAATACTGGACGCTATCTCCACCTTGACTGATTTGATTCAGCAGCCTGAATTGTCGGTGAATGTCCGCATCCCGACTCTGTTCGTGCTGGCTCAGATGCAT
>JAYVNW010000345.1:0-6951 GCA_043758225.1 Candidatus Kuenenia sp.
GGTTTCCGTGATTCACTTTGGTTCGAGATCCGTTTTGGCCAGCGGATCGAAGGCCAGTCGCCAACGCGGCGAAGGAATCACCGGACCCGCCGCATCAGCGTGGCTGAAGACCGATGCGATCCTTCTGCGCGGCACTCACGATGCTGATTATCGTCGGAATCCCGAACATCAGTTCTGCGGAACTCGATGAAGTGCAAGTGCGTTTGCTGCAACAGTACGATACGCCGCTGCGCTGGGAAAACGTCGAGCCGGGAGGATTTCATCTTGGTGGCGTCGAACCTGTCAGACACGTTCGGCTTCCCTTCCACACGATCTGCCTGCAACCGGGGCAGAGCACGCTGGTTCTGGTGCCGCCGCTGAGTATGATCCGGATCGCGGCGATCAAAGGATGCATCACACCAGGGGACATTGAAGTCTGGCTCGACAACGGTTCGGGTCTGGCTGTTCGACAGACTCCGGCGGTCGCAACCGATGCGACGTTTCTGCTGGTCGATCCTGACCTCTCCGATCCGAGCATCGTGAGAATCGCCTGCCCGGCCAATTCCTGCTGCCCACAAGAATTTGCGGTGTACCTTTCGCGTCGAGAGATCCTCGCGGACATCGCTCCGCACCGTGAACCGCTGCCGCTGATGGGCCAAACCGTGCGGATCAAACGCGACGACGAAACGCTCGGGCTGGATTTTTACCGACTCGATCCGGCGGAGCCTCAGGAACTTGTGGTGGAAGGACCTGTGCGCCTGGCTGTGCACAATCATCTGTGGTATCTGCCTCGCGAAGAGCGATTGGATCAGACGTGGAGGATCGCGGCCTTTGTAGATGATCGATTGCAGAAGCACCTCGAGTATGAAACGACGGCCGAATATCGCCACCGGCTGTTCGTCGATCATTGCGAACAGGTGCTCGGTCGTCTGGAGACCGCGTACCTGGAAATTCCCTGCGGTCGCCACACGGTGCGACTCGATTCGACGGCTACGGTCTATCTGCGAGTCGTCGCGCAGGAGTCGCCCGACTACTTGTTGCCGCGAATCAACGCGCCATCTCTGACCGCCGAGGCCGCACGCCGCGAAGGATTTGCCTTTGATGGTTACATCTCGGCGTGGGAACTGAGGCACGATGACTTTCGGCAAGTGACACCATTCGTTGCCAAAGACCCGACTGCCGCCGACAAGCTGGCGTGGCGTTCAGCGCGGGACAACGGCTATCTGGACGGTGGATTGCAGGGATATCTGCTGCTCCGTGACAGCTATCGCCAGCGACGCGACGCTCCGGCCGTCCGTCATCTGGCCGATGAGCTTCGAGGCCGACATACGTTCTATCGCGATCTGCTTCCCGTGTCCGACATCGCGCCGGGGACTCATCGACTCGGCTGGTTCAACACGCGACGGCTACTCCGTCCTGACGAGCCGCATCGCGATTTGGTGTTGAGTGAATCACACATCGACGATGCTCTTGACAATGTCAATTCCTCGCATTTTGTGGCGGTCGGCGACAGCGATTTGTCAGCGAGTGTGTATCAGCCTCCAATTGAACGTTCGACGACCATGCTGCGTCTTGTCGTCGATCGATCGACTCTGCGGAATATCGCCTGTCTCTATCTGCAATACGACGACCGACCGCCGATTGAACTTCGCGTCGCGGTCAAACAAACGTTGGCGGACAGATTCCTGGTTCCTTCTGAAGCGGAAGCCGGGCTCATCGCCATGCGACATCGTCATGGCGGCGTGGACGCCGGAACCCTGGGAGGTCCGTTCGCTCAGTTTCGTGAGCCAGCGGCTTTCATCGACGCTGGCTTTGCAGAATTGCTGCTGCCCAACGACATCCGCGAGATTCGCGTCTGGTCACCGTGCGGATCGCCTTTGAGTGTCGCTCTGCAGTATCGCGTTTCGCGGCCGTTTCGCTTGAGCGAGACACAGTTCCTGGAGATGTGCTGTCGCTCTGGCTGCGATGTGATGTCGCAGGCACTGAGCGAGAAATTTCCGTTCAGAAAGCCCGACGAATCGGAGCTTTGCTTCGAACAGCTGGAGGTCGTCAATCACATGACGGGCTGGTATCGGCAGCTCGCCGTGAACGCGCAGTGGTTCTCCGCTGGCGTGAGACCTGCGGACAATGTTTGTGAGCGGCAGACAGCCATTGCGGCGCGGTCGTCGCTCCAAGCGGAGGCACAGGCGCTGGCGGCGGCGAGGCAACCTCTCGCTGCGATCGAGGCGTGGAATCAAGTGCTGGTTGGAATTGATGATCTGCGTGACCGTCGACTGGCGTTGTTCGGACGAATCGATGCACTCGCGGAACTCGGCGAACAGTTCCTGCATGAGCGACAGTTGCGAGGAGTTTTTCTTTATGACGCCGATGAAGCGGTGCGCTTGGAGGCAGGTTCGCGACTGTGGCACCTGTATCAGGATCAGAAGGATGCGGAATCACTGACGTCGCTGCTGTGCGCCGCAGTGACCAGTACAAATCATCCGCCGTTCGTGCGGCAACTTTCGCAACTCTTTCTGGAGCGAGGCCATGCCGAAGACGCGTTACTGACAGCGCTCATGCTGCCTCCGGAGGACCGTCCACTGGGCATTGTCCTGACCGCCGCGTACCAGCTCCGATGGTGGCAGACGTTTGATGCACATCTGTGCTTGATCGGTGACGCGGAAGAGAAAGCCGTGTGGCAGGCGCATCGGCAACTTGATCTCGGGGCGTATGACGCGGCCGCGACGACGCTTGAGGCATGTCTTCGTCGGACGGGTCTCCAGACCCGTCCAGAAATGAATGAGGGTCTGGACGAATCTGGAGACCCGTCCTGCATCGCAAATGGTGCGAACGACTCTGATCCTGGTTTAGCAGAACATCTGGCTCGCGGTCGAAAGATTGCTGCTGCGATGCAGTCAACAGATCCGGCCGTTCGGTCACAGGCTGTTCTCGACCTCGCCGAATGGCACGCGACGCATCCGGGGCCTTACGTTTGGCGCGAGGACACAACTGTCGTCGAAGGCTGTGCCGGTGCGGCGATTGTTCGAGCGTTTGAACATGACACGCACGCGACATTTTATCGAGCGAAGCCGCAATCACCGCTGCGGTTATCGGTACTCGGGCCGCTGCGGCTCAAGTTCGAAATGCGGCCCGTGCATCCAGTCAGATCCGAGCTGGACGTCAACGAATGGATTCGCGTCCGCTCGGCGACGCAGTTATGGCCCGTGCCAATCATTGACAATCGCGCGTCGGAAGGACTGGAGATTCCTGGTTCACAACACGAGACCATCGGCACGGCCGTCGAACAGGAAATCACCCTCTGTCCGGGACACCACGACCTCACGATCCAGGCGGATACCATTGATCTGCTGGTTCGAATCTACGCCGAGCGTCCGCAGATTCCTCTTCCGGTGCTGCCGCCGCTCACGCAGGACACGCTGGATTCGGTATTAACCGGAACATGGGGAACGACCATTCGCAGCTTCCAGGATCTGGGCAACGACGCACCAGACATCTACATCCTCCGCCCTGGCTGCTGCGATCCCGCTGTCGAAAACTGCCCGTTCCTCCCATGGCAAGGCCGACCCACGTGTAGAAGCGTTATCCCAACTGTTCCTGCAACAAACACGCCATTCGCCGCAATCGACACCGAAGACACAACTTCGATTTTTCTAGCGAACGGTGACTGGCAATCCGCTATCAGTCAACTGCCGGCCGATTCACCAGAAGGCATCCTCCAGCGCATGACACTGCTGCTGTACCTCAAGGAAACGGTCCCCAACCTTGCGTGGGGATGCGTCGTGGCTGGCGAAGTGTTGATGCAGTCACATCCGCAAGTTCGAGGGCTACAACCACTGCATCGGCGATTGACAAGTCAATCTGGCTGGACACGCTTCACTGAACTGGAAGACGGTGCCGGCATCCGTCGCATCGAAGTGGACACAAACACGCCAGAATCGCCTCGGCAACGAGCCCGCGCGGCACTGCTGGCGCCTTTGACGCAAGGCGAGTACAGGATCTACGGCGACGAGGTCCTCGTGCTGCGGCTCAGAAATCAATCGCCGATTCAGCTGGCCATCTCGCTGCGTTCAGAGCACCTCGAACATCTCCCAACCGCAGCATTGCGAATGACGTGGAACGTGGATGACCTTAAGTCCGAGACGGTGGACTTGGAGCCCGGCCAAGCTCAGGCGATAGACATTCCGATCGCAGCAGGCTCGCACTTCCTGCGCGTCCGAGTGGTTGATCCTCTTGCAAATCAATATCTGCGAATCGGCCTGCAGGAACGGCTGGACGGAACGGATGAACAACAGTTGCAACCAGTCGTTCGAGAAATTAAGAAGGATTGGTTCGTCGCCACCGCTGAGCAGCCGCTGCGATTCAGCGTGCGTGGCCCGACGTGGATGCGGATCGATGAATTTCGCGAGAACCATGTCTTCTCTCGTTATGAAAGCACATTCGAGTCGCGCAAAGAATACGCGATCTCGCCCGCGCCCGGTATGCCCCAGAGCATGTTTCGAGTTTTCCTGAGAACCGCATCGACCGAGGAACAGGAGCGGCCGCCGTTGCTGGTGCTCCGCGGCGCGATGCCGATTCCTGATCCGTTGCTGCTGTGCTATCGGCGGTCTTGTGGATCGAGCGGTCGTAGACACAATGGGTCTCCATCACGTCCAGAAAGTATGGCAGATTCGGACGGGCCAGGAGATCCGTCCTACGGAACAGATAGCCCCGCAATTGAATCGGAATTCAGTTTAACTGACCCACAGGACATCTTCGCGACAGATCCCTTCATCGCGCTGGACGGCTCGCGGACACCGCCGCGGGTCGGCTACTTTGATGAGTATCCTCTTGGCGGACAGGAAGACGGCACATGGTCAATCGGAATGGGCTATGTCAGCCGTCGGCCGCTCGATCAGGGAATCACAGGTGGCAAACAGGATAAGTTCGTTCAGCAGATGGTCACGCATCGGTACTTCGACGAATTCAATCGCAACTACTGGACGACGGACCTGATGTTTCGCGAACGGTTTAAGGGAAATCCCAGTCTCGGGCTGCACAATTCACTCTGGCATGATGCGGAATGGTTGCCGGTTTCACTGCTCTCGGAGACATCGAGCTACATCCAGAATCCAGGTCAGGCGATCCCGCCGAATCAGGATCAAACCGAGTTTTCACTGAACTGGAGTGGAGAGATTTTGCAGAAGCGAGTCATCAACGAGCAGTGGTATCACACGCCCTCGGCCAACATTTTCGCCCGCTATATGAGTCTGACCAGCAGCAACTATGCTGCGGGCCGAGTCGATCAGGATATTTACACTCCGTTCAAAGCGCAACATCGGATTGGGGTTGTACTGTCGGACGCGCTGACTTACCAGCCGTGGCTTGATACGCAGTTGTGGCTTCGCGGAACGGTGTACACGAACGAAGACTTCAACGCCTTCCGGCCGGACCACGTCTACATGCGACTCGGCTGGCGGCAACTTGTTGGCTACGTCGATTTCGAAACCACGTATCGCATCACGCGATACTATGCGACCAGTGATCGGGCTCAGCCTGTAACGCAGCACTTGATCGATTTGGACGCGGTCCATGATCTGTGGGCGTTCGATCGGCATCTCGGCGAGTCATCCATCTTCGTGCAGCACGATATTGTCGGGCACGCCACGACGCTGGGAGTGTCAATGACCGTGTACCTCGACAACGGACGCGGCTACCGCGACTTCGCGCCGAACTCGACACGATTTAAGAATGCCAAACGATTCAGTGAAGCCGTCCATGCAAACAACCAACTGTGGCAGATGCAATGAAACGAACCAGCGACATCCATGACCTGTTGACCGACGGACTGAATCCTCTGCAGATCCGCCTTGCCAGAGACTTGAACGAGACAGCGGTCAACGGTTTCCGGCAATGGCAACGAAGCGTCGGAGCCAACGGCGGCCTGCGCGACATCCTGCGTCCGATTTACGGCGTCGAAACTGACAGGACGGGTCGCGAACAATTGCCGCCCGAGCTGGTACCCGCGATCGACCTCTACGAATTTCTACTGCAGTCATTCCATGCGCATATCCAAAAGCAGGCGGACATCCGAGAAGCCGCTCTGGAGTTCCAGAAGGCGTTCTCGCGGGCACCGCTGGATTCACAGCGTCAGGAACTGATCCTTCGATTTGCCGCAACGCTGGGGGCGACGCCGCGTCAACTTCGGCTTGATGCGAAAGCCTTCGAACGCTGGTTCGGCTTTGACGCGATCATCGAGCGGTATCACCGACGCTATGCTGAGTCTGAACAATGGCAGGAATTTGTGCTGCGGAATCTGGGACGCCTGTCGGCCCGACTGCTGCACGCCGCCAGCAGTCCGAAGTCACGGCTGGCGATCTGGCGGCATCTAGGACTGAATGAGATCTACGAACCGTTCTGCAATTCCGCGCCCAATTTCCGGGTGCTGATCGCTGTGCATGACGCGTTGCTGAGCGCGGCGAATGCGCTGGATGGTGCGCCTCTTGAAGCAGTGCTGCTCGAACCCAACAAGGCAGTCGCCACACGAGTGACTTTGGAGACGCGAGGCAACGTGTGGGTGCAATCGGCGGCTCTGGCTCTGATGGCAAAAATAATGCCGCAGGACTTTGCGCGGATCGCTCGGCTGCGGCTCTTGCAGCCGCTTAATGGCGACGACCTCTTCGTTCGCAACCGAATCGTGCTGCTGGTCGGTGAGCATCGTCTGTCGATCCCCGAATGGGAAACGCTGCTCCTGAAAGCGGCCGATGACAAGTCCCCGCTGGTCCGCCAGGCCGTCGCGGCAACTCTGGCCTCCTGCCCGCTTTCGGCAGACATCCAGGAAACAATGCATCGACTCATGACAGCAGATCCGGAAGCCTGTGTCCGCGCCGCAACTCTCATCGCCGTCGCCGCGAACTCGCATGTGGAACAACGCCGGGATTGCTTCGATCAATCGCTGTGTGACGTGCTGACGAACGAAGTCTCGACCTTCGTGAT
>JAYVNW010000346.1:0-3738 GCA_043758225.1 Candidatus Kuenenia sp.
CAAGGCCGATCGATTTGAAACGATTTCAGACAACTGGGGCTACGCGAATTATCATGAATACGCATTCGGCTCAGACTTCGATTCTGCGGGGAATCAGTTCGTCAGTCTCGGGCTTTCTGAATCGTATAATTCTTTTGCCTTGTTTCGCGGCTTCGTCATGAAGGTCGCTCCGGACGGAAAGACCACTGCATTCGCCAGCGGATTACGCAGCCCCGGCGGTATTGGCTTTGATGGACATGGTTCACTGTTTTATGTGGAAAGTCAGGGTCCGTGGAATTGTTCGTGCAGTTTGAAGGCCGTCTCTGCGCGAACCTTTCACGGCCATCCGGCCAGCTTCGAATGGTACAAATTCGCGCCGGAAATGGGCAACGTCCCGGAGATGCCAAAATCAGGGACTCGGATCGTGACGGAAAAGGATCGGGTGAAGCAGCTTGTGCCGTACGCCGTGGTCTTTCCGTACATTCGCATGGGACGTTCAATCACAGCATTCAGCGTGAATCAGACAGAAGGAAAGTTCGGGCCGTTTGAGGGACAGATGTTTCTGGGTGATTACACGCTGTCGATTTTGTTGCGTGCGACGACCGAACAAGTTAACGGCGTCTGGCAGGGAGCCTGCTATCCGTTTCGTGAAGGTCTTTCGACAGGCATACTGAATGTGAAATTCACGCCCGGCGGAAATCTCATTGCTGGTGGAACAAATCGTGGCTGGCCCGTGCGAGGCATCAAACCGTTCGCTCTGGAACGTCTTCAGTGGAGTGGCAAAATGCCGTTCGAGATCAATCGCATCACGATTGAACCGGATGGCTTCAAAGTGACGTTCACGAAGCCCGTGGATCAGGCAACGGGAAGTGCAACTGCGTCGTATATTCTTTCGACGTTTACGCATCCCTATCACGGCGGTTACGGCGGACCGGAAGTCGACCAAACGAAGCCTCCTGTGAAATCCGTGTCACTGGCCGAAGACGGCATGTCGGCAAAGATTGTTGTCGATAAACTAACAAATGGCTTCGTCTACGAGTTCGATCTCAACTCGCTGCGTTCCCGCGACGGCGACGAACTGCTCCATCGCCATGCGTACTACACGGTCAACGAGATTCCAAAGTAGCCGTCTCGGCGAGCGGCAGGGCGTCAGCCCTCCGAGTGCGATTTTAGCCGCCTGAGTCGCCCGAGCCGCCGACCGATTATGAGTGATGCGTAGCATGGCATCATCAATAAGCCACAGGAAGCCGCCTGTCACCGGGAATCATCACACAGGTCCCGAGCAACACGACGGTTGAGTGAATGAGTATTTTTGCACGGATCATGCAAATCGTCCGACACCAAGCGAATGCCGCCCCATAGAGTGACTGGCATTTGTCGAACCGAGCGAAAGATCAAGGCTTATCGGGGCGGAGAAGGACAGCCATTGTGGAAATCCTCAATTTTCGTGTCCCCTGATTCCCGCCGAAGCACATTTAAGTGCCATACAATTCATAGGATTCCATGCACCGGGTAAGCTCGTATGGAAAAAGTGTTGGCTGTGCGGCGGGGTTCTGAATGGCTAGAATTGGCTCTCGTCCCGACCATGATCAGCACACTTTTGTGATTAAGGATGATGCAGGAAACGAAAAGACGTTTGCTGCAACAGATCAAACACGACCTCCGGATTGTTAGATGAAACAACATCAAATCATTTCTTTGGGCGAGGTGCTGTGGGATCTGTTTCCGGATCGCGAATGCTTCGGCGGTGCGCCGGCAAACTTCGCGTGTCATGCCGCGATCCTGGGTGGCGAGGTGGCCATGGTCAGCACGGTGGGGGATGATCGCTACGGGCGTCAAGCGATTCAGATTCTGAGTGGATTCGGCATTGATGTGAGTTTGCTGCAGGTGATTCCTGGCGCTGGCACCGGCACCGTGGGTGTTGTCCTCCACGAAGATGGTCGGCCAACTTTCACCATTCATGAAGGATCGGCCTGGGATCGAATCGCATGGAACGAAGAACTGAAAGCGCGAGTGACCAAAGTCGATGCTATCTATTTTGGCACGCTCGGACAACGCTCGGAAGTTTCTCGCAACACGATTCGGCGATGTGTTGAAGCGGCTCGCACGGCAGGAGTTCCACGAGTTCTGGACATCAACCTGCGTCGGCCGTTCTTCGACAGCGCGATGATTCGGGAGTCGATTCAACTGGCCAGTATTCTGAAACTGAGCGACGACGAACTGAGCGAAGTCTGCAACGCATTTGGAATTTGTACAACAACTCAACCCAGTGTAATCCTTCGTGAATTGGTCGACAGTCAAAATCTTGATTTGGTGATCATGACCCGCGGGGCACGTGGTGCGGTGCTGGCGACGCCCAACGAAGTGATCGAGCAGTCGGGAATCCCAACCGTCGTCATCGACACTGTCGGCGCTGGCGATTCTTTTACAGCGGCTTTCCTGTTGGGCCTGCTGCGTGGTGAGTCGCATCCGCAAAACTTATTCACGGCCTGCACGGTTGCCGCTGCCGTTTGCTCTCAATCGGGAGCAGTTCCGAACAAACCTGACATTTCCCAGTCTTTGAAGTAGTCAAACTATGAATACATTTCTCTCGACGTGTCGATGGTTCGCGATCTTGGCCAATACGGTCATTGTCGGAAACTCAGTGGCTCCCGCGCAAGATGCGAAGCGATCTGACATTGTTATTGCCGACTTTGAAGCGGAAACTTATGGTGAGTGGAAAGCCGATGGGGGAGCATTCGGCTCAGGTCCTGCCGAAGGCACGTTGGCCGGGCAGATGCAGGTCTCTGGATTTCAGGGCAACCGGCTTGTGAATTCGTTCATGAATGGAGATGCTGCGACCGGGACGCTGACGTCCTCCGAATTCAACATTCAGCGACGCTGGATTAACTTTTTCATCGGCGGCGGAGGTCACGAAGGCAAGACCTGTATGAATCTTCTGGTCGATGGCAAGGTCGTGCGGAGCGAGGCTGGTGCGAACACGATTGATGGCGGCAGTGAAGAATTGCACTCTGCTTCGTGGGACGTTGCCGACCTTGGCGGAAAGAAAGGCGTTCTCCAGATCGTCGATCAGCACACGGGCGGCTGGGGACACATTAATGTCGACCATATCGTGCTTTCCGACAAGAACACGGCGCCGATCCTGATTGCTATGAAGAAGACGTTCAAGGTGGACGGCACGCATCTGATTGTGCCGGTGTCGAATTCAGGGAAGCAAACGCTGCTCGGCATTTACCATGCCGACGCGATTGTTCAGAGCTTCACTGTGGCATTGCCTTTGGGCGATGAGCCGTACTGGCTGGCGGCCTATCCGCTGGCACACTTCGGCCTGAGCGGCAAAGAGATAACGCTGGCTCCAGTGAATGCAATGGGCAAAATTCCGGAATCGGCTCAAGCCACCTTCGATCGCATCAAGGTTGGCACGGCGTCCGATGCCAACAAAGTGGACGACTATCAGCAGCCGTATCGTGATCAGTTTCACGCAACGACTCGTCGTGGTTGGAACAATGATCCCAATGGCATGGTGTTTCACAATGGCAAGTATCATTTGTACTACCAGCACAATCCGTTTGGCATCGGCTGGGGCAACATGCACTGGGGACACTTTGAAAGTACCGACCTGCTGCATTGGACCGAGCAGCCGATTTCGCTCTTTCAAAAAACAGTGACGGACATGGCCTTCTCCGGCGGCGGCTTTGTGGATATCAATGACTCCGCTGGACTTGGCAAAGACACGCTGTTCGTCGCCTTCACCAGCAC
>JAYVNW010000347.1:0-7416 GCA_043758225.1 Candidatus Kuenenia sp.
GATGAGATTGCCGTAGTACATGTAATGGCTCGCACTGTGCGGCGATGTTTTTTGTTGGGGGAAGATGCGGTCACGGGGAAGAACTACGACCATCGAAAGTTGTGGCTCGATGAGCAGTTGATTCATCAGGCGAAGTACTTTGGGATTGATCTCCTTTGTCAGGCGATCCTGTCAAATCACATACACCTGGTTGTACGATCTCGCCCGGATGTGGTGGCCGAGTGGAATGATTCTGAGGTGGCTCGGCGGTGGCTGATGCTGTGCCCAGTGCGGCGAGACAAGAATCGGCAGGCGATGGAGCCGACAGAATTTGAACTCAACCACATTTGCAATGACAAAGAAAAAGTCGCCGCCGTTCGCAATCGACTGAGCGATATTTCGTGGTGGATGCGACTGCTGAGTCAGAACATTGCTCAACGCGCGAATAAAGAAGATCAGGAAGTTGGAAAATTCTGGCAGGCGCGTTATCGAGCCGTTCGTCTTCTGGATGAAACGGCGATTCTGGCGTGCGCGGCGTATGTGGATTTGAATCCAATTCGCGCGGCGATTGCGGCGACGATCGAGGACAGTGATTTTACGTCAGGACAGAAGAGGGCGTTACAGCTTCGCGGCGAATTTTCGGTTGGTGGCGTGCAGCGTTCAGTGAAGCCAGAAGTCAAAGGTGACGCTGCCATCGAGAGCGATGAACGTGGAAGCAAAGCCCCCTCATCCGGCCTTTCGGCCATCTTCTCCCCCGAGGCGGGGGAGAAGGGACGTGTCGAGGGTACAGAGCGGCATGTGACGATGACGGCGCGTCATTTATCGCCGGTTGAATTGAGCGGGCAGCGTGGCAAGACTATAGGTGGCGGAACGGGCGTCAGCGAAACGGGCGAAACGGGCGAAACGGGGCTATGCACTCATGCTGACGGCCAGCGTTGCAGCGATAAGGGATTTTTGCCGATGTCGCTGGCTGATTATCTGAATCTGCTGGACTGGACGGCTCGAGAGGTTCGCAGCGACAAACAGGGAGCGACCCCGCAACATCTGGCTGCGATCTTCGATCGATTAGGCTTATCTTCTGAAGTGTGGTGCCACCTGGTGAAGAACTTCGGAAAGCTGTTCAGCGTCGTGGCTGGTCAGCCGCATCAGATCGATGGTCATCGCTCGAAATCGAACACGCACCGCTATCGAGCCCGCCGCGCGGCTCGCGATCTGCTGAGTTCCGTTCACGTCTGATGGGGACCCGTTTCTGGTGCTGTGAGTGTCGCTGCGGAACGCACGTCAATCACAGCACACCGCTTCATGCTGCGCACTTCTCTCCTGCCACATCCCAATACGCGGCGTTGGGGTCCGGTTTAGTCGGAAAAACCTCGGCCGATTTGAGCCAGACAATCGACTCACAAATCCCGTTGACTGCCGAGTAGGTCGGTGCCAGATAACTGACGGGAACGTCGCCGGTGTCGGGGCGGGTCCACATGGCGGTGGGGCCGGAGATTTCGCATGAGATTTCGTATCTCTTCATGAAACTACTTCTTCCAGTTTCCAGGCGATCAGCGAATCCCGATTTCACGTACGTAATGGCATTTCCTCCTGAATCCCCGTGTGATTTACCATGCTACACGTGTTTCTTACGAAGCTCGAGTGGCGGAGTCTGCTTTTCTTATTTTTTTCCGATCCAAATTTTCGATGGTGCTGAGCTCATTCAACTTCCGCATCGGCAGGCACGGTCGCCAGAATTCGTTTGGCTTCAGCGACCTGACGTTCTACTGCCGTATCGTGTTCGTAAAGCACCACGGCTGCCTGCAACGCGGCTTTGGCGGTTGGCATTTGATCCGGATTATTCGCCGCAGCTTTGAAGCGGCTGATCACCATTTCAAAAAGTTCGTCGCGACCATTCGCCAGCGGTTTTCCATCCCACTGCCTGAGCGTTGTTTCCAGGTACTCCATGAGATATGCGTTTTGCGGATCACAGCTCACAACCTCATGGATCAGTCGCAGCTGCTCGCGAGCTGTCGCAGCGTCCCCACCGTTGTAGAGATCAAACGTATTGCGAATGAGCCGCTGAATCTCCGAATCCGCCGTTGCGCTGCCATTTTTGTCGGCTCGCAACGAACGTGTGAATTTGTATTGATCCGCTTTGTCGATCAACGCCTGAATCTCCCGCGCAGCATCGGGCAGCAAATTGTTCGTCAGCAATGGTTGCAGATACTCGTCGCGTGCAAGTTCCCATGCCGGGCTGGCCGGCTGTTTGAAAATTGCTCGCGCGGAGTTCAGATTCTGTTCAGGATCAATCTTCGGTCTTCGACTGAGCCAAACGCCTATGACTACAATCAGACCGAACATAGTGATCAGGACAAAGATGTTGTCAAAGAAGCGGGCAACGAGTGACTTCGCCAGAGCAGCCGTCGCCTCAGCCCGCATGAGATTACTGACGATCGTCGCCGGACCTTGCTGTCCGGATGGCGTTGGAGCTTCGTGAAAATCGCTCGGATGTGTTTCACCCGGAGCCGGTCGATCCATCGTGGGCGATTCGGAATTGTCCTCCATGTACTGCAAGCGGACTCGAATCTGTTCCAGGCGTTTCATCAACACCAACGCATCATGCGGACGCTTTGCAGAATCTTTCTCCAGCAGCTGACACACAAGATCTTCCAGCAGTCGCGGCAGATCGGGAACGTATCGGCTTGGTTTATCGAATTGCGAAAACTGGTGTTTCTGCAGGATATCGTTAGAAGTCGCTCCGGTGAATGGCGGACGTCCGGCGAGCATCGCGTACATGACAGCGCCAAGTGAATACAGATCGCTGCGTTTTGAGGGTCGCTGGCCGCGTGCCTGTTCCGGCGACATGTATTCCGCCGTCCCGACGACACCTCCGGTACGTGTTAATCGTGATGTGGCAAACAGACTGGCAACGCCAAAGTCTGTCAGCTTGATCATGCCGTCTTTTGTCAGCAGCAAATTGGACGGTTTCAGGTCTCGATGCACGATCCCGGCATCATGCGCGGCCTTAAGTGCCGACGCGATCTGCAACGACATTTCAATGACTTCTTTCCATGGGATGCGTTTGCGATCAATAATCTCCGTGGTCAGCGTTGAGCCATCGACGTACTCCATGGAATAATAGAACGTCGCGTCATCGGTTGTGCCATCTTCGTACAATTCCACAATATGCCGATTCGACAACTTTCGGAGTGATTCAATCTCGCGATGAAATCGTTGCACAAATCCGTCTTCACGGGCCATCGAAGGCGGCAACACTTTAACTGCCGCAGTCTTACCGGTGACTTTGTGAACGCCCAGATACACGTTCCCCATTCCGCCCGCGCCGATTTTGCGTTCGATTCGATATGGGCCGACTTGATCCGGATGCATCGCTGAATGTCCTTTGTGAAAAGTTCTTTTCAGCTCAGACTATAGCATCCAAGGCTTGCAGGGCAATGAGTTTGCCGATCGACACGAACACGTAGTTTGCAGAAACCGTGACGAAGCCGATACGATCGACCTGCAAAATCATGCCATTGCGAGCATCTTTGAAACATCCGGACCGCCAGAATCGCCGAAGGCGCTAAAGTATGCCCTGAGTGTCTAATTTTGGAACGTTGCCGTGCTCATACTAAGTGGTGTATTTTTTCTACTCCTGACAAGTTGGATGTTGTGGTGGTGGCTTGTTGGTGAGTCCCGCGACATCCGCTGGATGCGCAATTGGTTTGCCACGTTCTTTGTCGTGATGGCAGCATTCATGTGCTTTGGTGCCGGAGCCTGGCTAACTCATCGCTATGACGAAGCACGTTATCGCAAGCTGGTCGTTGAGTTCTCAGAGTTGCTGGAAGAACGCCTGGTGCAAAACCGAACGCAGGATGTTCGAGACGCATTGATTCACGTCAACAGTGAACCTGACGAATGGTCCAGTTTCAGCCGTGATCGCCTGGTTCGAGTCACGGAAGTCACGGACGCTTTGCGAAAAAGTTCGAGCCGGGCTGTCGCGGATAAAGCATCCGGCGAACGCAGCGTGCATTAATTCCCGGCGATCTTCGGCTTTGGTATCGCGATGTCTATCGTCGCCTTTCGCTCCGCGAAAGCAGAATCGCATCGTGTAAGGTCTGGAGGTCGCGCTACTTTCGCGGAGCGAAAGGCGACTACTATTGATCGAACAATCCTACGCCAGATGGCCGCGTACTAACTGCGTGTTTGGCGAACGAATGATCCCACGTTCGGTGATGATAGCGGTGATGAGATCCGCAGGAGTCACATCGAACGCCGGGTTGTAAACCGTCGTGTTATCTGGAGCCGTTTGAGTTCCAAAGCCACAAGTAATTTCTTCGCTGGCTCGCTGTTCAATCGGAATGCCGCTGCCATCAGGAAGACTTAGATCAAACGTGCTTGACGGTGCCGCCACGCAAAAAGGTATCCCATGATATTTCGCCAACACAGCAACACCGTACGTTCCGATTTTGTTCGCGGCATCGCCATTTGCGGCAATTCGATCGGCTCCTGTGATCACTATCTGGATGCGTCCTTCTTTCATGACCTGAGCAGCCATGTTGTCGCAGATGAGTGTCACCGGAATACCGCGTCGCTGTAGTTCCCACGTTGTCAGACGAGCTCCCTGCAGCAGCGGGCGAGTTTCGTCGGCGAAGACGTGAATATTTTTCCCATCTGCAGCTGCCTGGAACATGACGGCTAGAGCAGTGCCGTCGCCTGCGGTCGCAAGTCCGCCAGCATTGCAGTGAGTTAGAATTGACATGCCTGAAGTGATTAGCGCGCTGCCGTGCTGCCCGATCGATGAACACATGGCCTGATCTTCTATTTCGATCAACCGTGCTTCAACCAGCAAACGATCATGGATTGCTGCGGCCGAAGATGCATCGCAGCTGGTCGCAGCCGACTTCATCCGATTCAACGCCCAGAAAAGGTTAACGGCGGTCGGACGGCTGCCAGCAAGATACGCCGCGACACGTTCCACTTCCGACCGGAATTGATCAACTGCAGAATTTCGCAACGGCTGCAATCCCGTCACCAGGCCATAGGCGGCTGCTACGCCAATCGCCGGGGCTCCACGGACTTTCAACACCTTGATCGCGTGCCAGACGTCTTCCACAGAATCACAGACGGTATTTTCGACGTGCAGTGGAAGCCGAGTCTGATCAATCAGACTTAGCTTGCCATTGGCGTCACCAGTCCAGAATAGTGTCTTGTACAACTTGTCGCCTCTTACACCACGTTGAAGATAAGAATCAGTCTACTCAGTCGTGAGCACTTCGCGGATCGAAATCCGCAACGATGCGAAAATCGGAAAGACTGCGGCCAAAGTACCGATGACCAGGACAGCGCCGAGCGTTATGGCGAGTTCGATCCATGGTACGTCTGCACCGGTGCTCAACAGATGCGGCAGCATCGCAACAAGAGCCGCCACAGCGCCAGTGATTATGCCCCAGAAGAGCAGCATCGTATTTTCCGCCAGCACCAGCCAGATAATCCGCAGTGCGCGAAATCCTAGTGAGCGCAGCAATGCGATTTCGGCTCGACGTTCGATCACATTGCGCATCATCACGGCGGCAAGTCCAAATGTCCCCACCAGCAACCCAAGTCCGCCCAGCATCTGAAACGTTGACAGATACGTGTTCTGGACCGCCAGAAAATCCGCCAGTCGGCGACTCACACGTTCCGTATCGATCCCGTACGGCTGCAATGCCGTTTCCAGCGCGGCCGATGTCTGATCCAAAGACGCACCAACGTCAGGCGTTTCGATCAGGAAATAGCGTGAACCTGACACATCAGGTGCGACGCGTTTGAGGTTGGCATCGGACATGACCAATACGCCCTGGAAGATGCTGCTGTCCAACATTCCCACGATCTTCAAAGCGAATTGCGGCGTTTGTTCATTGGGGGCCAGAATCGCAGCTCCAATGCCCTTTTTCAGGTTGAACTGCAAAGTGTTCACGTCGCCAATAACGGGGATGGTGGGCAGCGTCAGCGTGGAATAAGACGTGCCCATAGTCACTGTCGTCGCCGGCAGTTCTTCGTTCAGTTTGCTCCATGGTTTTTCACCCTTGGTGTCGGCAAATCGAAATCCGCCGCGTTCGATGAAATCATTCGTCGCACCGAGCAGCGTTGGCAGGGTGGCCTGAAACAAGTTTAAGCAACTGGCGTCCTGACCCGGCTGCATGCGAAAGCCAAAGACCTGTGTCTTATCTGGCAATGTTGTGGCTGGAGAAGTGTTCAGATTCAGACGCGTTCGCCCATCACTGCTGTTCAGATCAAACAGCACTGGAAGTGAAGATTCGGCAACAAGTGAAAATCCACCGTTGCCAGATTTTAGATCGGGCGTCTCGGACACAGGATTTCTACGCCCTGCGCCGACGGCTACGATCACAAACGTAGCGAATGCGATTAATGCGGTCGTAAGCAAGCTGCGTTGCGGATTGCGAGCGGCATTGGCCAGCGACAAACCCGTCAGACTGGAAATCAGTAATCCTTCAATCGCTTCGCCTGCACGACGTTGCAGACTTCGACGCAACAACAGCAGTCCGACAGTCAGCCACGCAAAGCCGGCAAGGAAGAATCCGACAACCTTCCATGACATCCCGCCGAACGCTTCTTTATCCGGCAGTACCCGAGAAATGATGGCGACGGGAAGTCCCACAGCAGCGACGAACGCGACGAACAATGTCAGCGTCATCAAGGCATTCCAGATCGGTCGACCGCTGGCGGGCAAATCATCTGACGTCAGTCCCGCCATCAATTCACGCGGACCGCGATTGGAACAATTTCGTACAGAGTTCCAGATCACGCCGGCCGCCAGCAACAGTGAAATTCCCGCTGCCGTTGCCAATCGAACGGGTTGCAGATCGAGCTTTAAAAACTGAGTGCCGATCGCACCGACCCACCACGTCGTCAGTCCATAAATCATTAGTTTTGCAAAATAGACGGCCGCGATCGCACCAAGAATGCTGCCGAAGAAAGCCACCGTCACGCCTTCGCCGACAAAGAACCGTCGCGCGCGCCGAGCGGTGAATCCAACGGCTTCCATCAATCCGATTTGTGCCACACGCTGCTGGACGCTCAGTTGAAACATCAACGCTGCCAGCAAGATTGCTGACAAGATCAGGAAGAAGCTGAAGCCCAGAAACAACTGCGTGAAGTCGTTCGCTCCGACAGCTGCCTGCAATCCTTCCGCACGAACCGGTCGAAAGCCGAGTCCAATCTTTGCGGGTTCCAGCAATGGCCGCATTTCCATCGCGAGTCGATCACTCAGCAATTGCAATTTATCAGCCGGAAGTTCAACACCGGGCGATGCGACTCGTACAGACGTGTATCGCCCGAACCGGCTTGCCCAGAATTTTTCTGCCGTCGCCAGTGAGACAAAAGCCTTCGGCGTCGCCCTGTGAGCATCCCAGTATGAATCATCACGGGGCGTGATGCGATTCATTTCCATTT
>JAYVNW010000348.1:0-5140 GCA_043758225.1 Candidatus Kuenenia sp.
TGACGACGATCGCGAAACATCGTCACCGCTCCGTTGTGAAACGTGCTGCCTCGAGCGGTAATCAGTTCGCGAACAAACTGATCCCACGGCTTACGATCATGAAACGACTGACGAATCCAGCGATCATAATTAAATGTCGCTTTGATGCCGACATGATACGGATTCGGACGCAGCAAGTCAGCCCACTTGTTGGCCCAGTGATCAGCAAACTCTGGTTCCAGCAGCAAACGATCAACAAGCCTGGCGCGTTTATCAGCAGATTTGTCGGCCAGGAAACTTGTCACTTCATCGACGGTTGGAATTCGCCCGCAGATATCTGTTGTGGCTCGCCGCAGAAAAGTGTGATCATCACATCCATTTGATGGCGTAATGTTCAGACGCTGCAATTTTTCCCAAACCAGATCGTCTATGAAATTATTTCTCGGCAACTGAGCGTAAATTTCAGCATCCACTTTTTCTGTTCGCGGGATCAGAATCTCACAGACGGCGATTTGTCCCATGAATCGCGCCATGATGGCAGCATCGCCGGTGATCTGCCCGGCAGTCACAACGCCATTTTCATCAACAGCGGCGACCGGTGCTTCATTGGACTGAAACGCGGTGAGTCGCGTGACATCGCGTTCTGTGCTATCTGAATATTTCGCCGTGACAGTCAGAGGCTGAGACTGATTCGGCGTGGCGACGATCGATGCAGGTGCGACGGAAATAGACACTAACGTCGCGGCATCCGGAGACTTAGGTGGCATGCCCTGCTGCACCCAGTGGAGCAACGTGTGATATTCAGGGCCGTTAACTTCCAGGCGTCGCCCTCCACCGTGGGGAACGGTGCCTGCAGGCTTAGCGATCAGCAGACTTCGATCCGGGGCGGCCGGGAATATTCGCCGCCCGCGACCTTCTTTGGTAATCGCGTCAAAGTCCTGTTGTGGATCAAAACCTAAAAGCGAAAGTTGAAAACCGCCCTGGCCGCGTGCTTTTCCGTGGCAAGGTCCGCTATTACATCCAAGTCGCGTGAAAATTGGCTGCAGCTCATTTTCAAAGTCAACGATGACCCTTTTGTCGCCGTCTTCCGCGCATACAGAAGGTGCGGTTGCCGACAGAATAACGACAACATTCAGAATCACGGCTGCCATTGGGGGCAGTATGCTTTGGGATTGATGCAGCACAGGCGAGATCAGCGGCGGGAGGCTAAGAAGAATTTTCGTAGAAGTGCAGCCTAACAACTCCCGCCGGCGATTGTCACGGATCAAACTACGATCGCCGCGAAAAACGAAACTTTGCCAGCGATCTGAACATTCAAACACGCTCTGGTATTCCGGGGATTCAGAAATTCTGCACGAGCTCCGCCGGTGTCCGGGATTCGTTTGTCTGTCCTTGTCCCTGATTGTGAGCCGAACGCAATAGCGCCGGGCTGACCGTTGGGAAACTACCGCAAACATTAGACTGCTGGCTTTGTCAGCTCACAAACGCAGGATCAGCCCCCCGCAGCACATCGACTTTTGGCACATTGGTACAAGAAGTTCAGACCGCAGGCGGCTTCATTCGATCTCTGGAGGAAGCTGAAGACTGGCTGTGAGTTGATGCGTATCGGCAGATTCCTTGCTGGAAGTGGAAATCTGATCTGGCAACATTCTGGCGATTGTTACGACGCGAATCATCATGGTCGATGAATTCAATCCCAGCTTCATTGAGATGCGAGCTCTGTGTTTTTCCACAGTCTTTTCACTGATTCCGGTTACGATCGAAATCGCTTTGTTCGTGCGACCTTCGTAAACAAGATCCAGAATCTCCAGTTCTCGCTTCGACAGGACTTCCAGCTTCTTTTGCGCTCTGTTAATTTCATCAAGCACAAGATTAATCGCGCTAAGCGTGGATTGAACGTGAAAGCGGATCAGCCAGCCAGTCACTTCTCCAGCTTCATTGCCCACAGCGTTACCGAACACACAAGTTACCGTCGCATGTATTGTGACACCGTCGTTTCGCGTCATTCGAATTCGATGTGGAATCTCGAAACGGTGCTGACGAACTTCAGCGAAAAACTCCTCAGCATTGACATTGGTATTTTTCAGTGCTTCTGCAAACTGTTGGCATAGAAATCCGAATGAAGCGTCCGGATCAGCAGTGAGTTGCCACAAATCACGAAACGGTCTCGAGCAACACTTCGTCTGTGATTCCTGCGCCGGCACAAAACACCAGGCTGACGTATCGCTTTCGCAGATCGCTTGAACGAATGCTAAGTTCGCTGCTGGATCTAAACTGGATTCGGCCATTGATGCACAAAAGATCTTTCAGATCATCAGATTGCAAGCGTGAGTAAGACAAGATCAAGCGATGGCAGTCAGCGTTCAAACGGACGAATCTCCGATCTGGATCTTCATTACAATGGGAAACTCATTGTTTTTGACAATTGAGTAGGGAATGTCCCATCGGTTTACTAGTTCTCAGCCCGTTTGAGTAAGCAGTTTCCGGACAGCATAGATCAGTTGGCGGTTGTCAAATATTCGCAGTGTATTCGTAAAATTACATTTTCCTGCTAAGACAATCGCCGCTGGCTTGAGACGTGTGGCAGAACCCGGCACACTTCTACCAGATCACACATTCGAATCAACTCAAACTGCCACGTATTTACAGTTCCAAGATGACCTCACCAACTCCCGAAGCTAGAACGAACCGACAGCCTTACAAGTTGTCCATTGCGGAGCACGTCTTACTACTGGCAGCGACAGCTCTGATTTGCTCGGCGATCCTCCAGGCTGAACCACTGCAAAGTGCCAACGACCGATCACGATGGGCAACCGTCTGGTCTTTGGTTGAGCGTGGTTCATTTCAAATTGACGAGATTGACTACTACGCTAACTGGTCGACCATCGACAAAGTGCGATACCGTATCAGCGAATTGGAACCGTGGCACTTCTATTCATCCAAGCCACCGTTGCTTTCCGTTGTCACGGCTGGATTGTACGCAGTCGAACGATGGACACTGGGATATGGCCTCTTCAATGACACTGCATTTGTAACACGCTTGTTGTTACTGATTGTTAATGGATTGCCTTTCTGGCTGGCACTCAGATCTTTGTGCCGCTGTTTGATCATGCTCAACGCGGCAATGCCGGCACGATTGTTTATTTTGGCTGTGGCCGGATTCAGTTCCATGCTGAATCCGTATTTAACGACGCTCAACAATCATACTCCAGCTGCTGCTACGGCGATGCTTGCCATCACAGCAGCCGTGGAAATCCTGGTCAGGCAAAATCTCGCGAAGTCCAGTCCGAATGAATCCGCACTGCGGGGTCGCGAGTTCGCTGCTCTTGGATTCTTTGCGGCTCTAACGTGTAGTTTTGAACTTCCAGCCGCGATGCTGGGACTGATGTCATTTGGACTGGCCGTTCTGACGGATCGACGACTGACCCTGAAGTGGTATGTTCCGGCTGCCGCCATTCCGCTTGCTGCGTTTTTCATCACAAACTGGATGGCCACGGGCGGAGTTAAACCATTCTATGCGACGTATGGCACAGAAACGTATCGATATGTCCACAACGGAATTCCGAGCTATTGGATGAATCCACGCGATTTGGACGCAAATCAGGAATCGCCCGTCGTCTATCTTTTTCATTGCGTGCTGGGCCATCATGGACTGCTGTCATTAACCCCGGTGCTCTGCCTGACTGTCGTCGGATGGTGCATGACACTCAGACGCGGATGGTGGATGACGCTCGGGCGAAATACTGACGCCGTGCGAAGAGCCATTATTCTGACTGGAGCGGTACTCACGGCCCTCACACTTGGTTTCTATCTGACGCGAACGCTGAACTACAACTATGGCGGTAATTCCGTCGGGCTACGATGGATGCTTTGGCTGTCACCGTTCTGGTGGATAGCGATGGTGCCGGTTCTAGAGAAATTCTCTCGTCGCGGCGTTCAGATTTTCGCTTTATCGTTGCTGCTGATTTCAATGGTATCCGTTTGCTGGTCGTTAAACCGACCGTGGAAACCATCGTGGCTATTCGAACAAATGCAGGCCGCCGGCTGGATCAACTATCGCACTCCCGTCAAACCATTTGATCCGCCGCGAACATCAGTATTTGCGGCGATCCCGGACAAGATCGGAACGTCGGCCGTCTGGAGAAACTCAAACAGGCAGCGATTGATCCTCACCACTATGAAGAATTCCTTTCTCGCGGTCGGCCAGCAGGAATCAAACCCAAACGGGCTCGCAATTCGGGTTGAACTGGAGTCTGGTGGAAAGAGAACTGTGATCCAGAATGTTATTGACTCTTTGCCGACTCCACGACAATCGTCAGCGCAGAAGTTGGACTCGGCGGGATTCGATTTGGCAAAGTCAGTGGAAGTTTTTGGAGTCGAAGTTCTGGCCAATCAATTGCCTCAGAAAGTATCGCCGCATCGCCTGCCAGCGCCAGCGGGTTCATGGAGCGGCTTCAACGCTGCTGGCACGAAATGGGTTCCTTCAACATCAGATCCCACCCGAGCATGGCAGGTGGAACGCGGTGCCGCGCGAGTTCTTGTCGATGATTCCTTCTGGGGCAAGTGCTGGCATCGTTGCGATGTGATGTACTGCGATCAGCTTCCTTTCGGAGTCCTCGAATGGAAAACGACTGTCATATCTGAAATCACGGGCGAAGTACTTTCCACAGAGACATGGGTCGCGGAGCAGAAGTAGTTTGGAAGATTGCGTTCACGTAGACGGGACTCCAGTCGTGTCCTGAAATAACTGCGTCCTGCGGAAGAACTCGTGTTCACGAACCCAACCTGGCTTAAATGCCGATCCCCAACGGGCTAAACTTCTCCGCCACATCGGTCAATTCTGTCAGTCGTGCAATAACATCGTCCGAACAGTCCGCCGTTTCTCCCGATTCCGCGCGACGCCGAAGCCATGTGACGGGACTCAATAGGACCGTCGATGCATCGAAAGCTTGCAGCAGACGTCGTTCCTTTGTGTTGAAACTACGCAGTCGTTGAAATTCATTCACAGCCACTTGAATCTTTGCATTGTCAGCACCGTACCAACTGCGCAGAAGTCGAGTTGCATCTAATGCAACATGGTCCGACGCAGCAGCGGTGAGATCAATCAATCCTGTGACGGAGCAATTTGTAAACAACACGTGAGCTCGCCACACATCGCGGA
>JAYVNW010000349.1:0-4108 GCA_043758225.1 Candidatus Kuenenia sp.
GCGTACTATGACGATCTGGATGACATCGTCACGACAACCGGACAAACAATGCTTGGTCTGTCCATCAATTGTGCCCGGTGCCATGATCACAAGATCGATCCGATTCCGCAGACGGACTACTACAGCATGATCGCGTTCTTTCGCGGCGTGAAGCGCTATGGGGATCGGTCGCATGAATCGGTGCTGGAAGCTTCTGTAACGGAAATCGCTCAGCCCGAAGACAGTGCTCTGCACGAAGCTGCCATTGCTCAGTACGAACGCGAACTCAAAAACATCGAAGGTGATTTGGAGAAGATCGAAGCGAAAGTGAAGCCCGATTTTTCCGGCGTCGATCACGACGAATTTGCATACGAAGAAAACCGTGTGCTTCTGATCGAACGACGCAAAGGCGGACTGCTGACGGAGAAAGAAGTGAATCGTTATCGAGGTCTCACGGATCGTCGCAATAAACTCCGCGAAAGCCGTCCGACCGGAATGGCTCAGGCACTGTGCGTGAAAGAAGACGTCGCAGGCATGAAGCCAACGCATCTATTGGCTCGAGGCAATCCGCAGTCTCCTGGCGTCGAAGTTCCCCCGTCGTTCCCGTCCGTGTTGTCGCCTCCGATGCCTGAAATTATGCCGCTCACAGCAGGAGTTGCTTCCAGCGGACGCAGAACTGGATTGGCGAAGTGGATGACAAGTCCAACCAATCCGCTGACATCGCGCGTCATCGTGAATCGCATCTGGCAATATCATTTTGGTCGCGGCATTGTTCGCACCTCCAGTGACTTTGGTTTTCAGGGCAGCAAGCCGACTCATCCCGAACTGCTCGACTGGCTGGCAGCGAAGTTCGTGGAAGACGGCTGGTCGATGAAGTCCATGCATCGATTGATCATGAATTCCGCCGCGTATCAAATGAGTTCCACTGGTCGCGAAGAACCTTCGGCAAAAGATGCTGTCAACGACCATTTCTGGCGATTCGAAATGCGACGACTGTCCGCCGAAGAGGTCCGTGATTCCATTCTGTGGGCCAATGGTACATTAAACGCCGATCGCATGTTTGGCCCGTCGATTTACACGGACATTCCCGCAGAAGTCAAAGCTGGACAGTCACAACCCGGATCCGGTTGGGGCAAATCATCGCCCGAAGATGAAGCTCGCCGCAGCGTCTACATTCATATCAAACGTTCGCTGCTCGATCCGATTCTGGAGAGCTTTGATATGGCGGACACGGATCAAACATGCCCCGTGCGTTTTGCGACAACGCAACCGACGCAGGCCCTGGGCTTACTCAACAGCGAGTTCATTCTAAAACAGGCGTCTGTGTTTGCTGACATGCTGAACGAAGAATATCCAGACGCGCTGGATGCTGAGATTCGTGCGGCTCTGCGGCGAGTCATGCAGCGACCGCCGACGGATGAAGAAGTCACGCGCGGCATGCAGTTGATCGATACTTTGCAGAACGAAAATCAGATGACCGCCGAGCAGGCTCGAAAATACTTCTGCCTTGTTGCGTTGAATCTGAATGAGTTCGTTTATTTGGATTAAAAAATGTACTCGTCACGCTCCGCCGTGACAGATACGGCGGCTCACTGAAAGAAAAACCACAATGACTCATCAGAACTTCTGCGGACGCACTCGCCGCGAAATGCTGTGGCAAACCGGTTCCGGATTTGCCGGACTCGCCATGACAGCCATGATGGATGGCGATGGCTTCCTCGACAGTCAAGCTGTGGCCGCTGACGGGGCCACCGAATTCAGAAACCCGCTGGCTGCGAAAGAACCACACTTTGCTCCAAAGGCAAAGAACGTCATCTTTCTGTATATGTATGGCGGGCCGAGCCAAGTCGATACGTTCGACTACAAGCCATCCATGTACGGCATGGATGGAAAGACGATCGAAGTCAAAACCTTCGGACGTGGTGGTCACCGCAATCAAGGCCGCATCGTTGAGCCTCGCTGGAATTTCAAACAATACGGTCAATGCGGCAAATGGATCAGCGATCTGTTTCCAAATCTCGGCACCTGTGCGGATGACATAGCCTTCGTCCATTCCATGACGGCGGATTCGCCAATTCATGGTTCCGCCATGTTGATGATGAATTCCGGACGAGTCCTCAGCGGTCATCCCTGCATTGGCTCATGGGCAAACTATGGACTGGGCAGTGTGAACGAAGATCTGCCCGGCTTTGTCGTGATGCTCGATCCTCGCGGAGGCCCGATCAGCGGTTCGAAAAACTGGAGCAGCGGCTACATGCCCGCGACATACCAGGCCACCGTCATGCGATCCGGCAAGAATCCAATTCTGGATCTTACGCCGCCGTCGGAACTCGCAGGCAACTCTCAGCGACGATTGCTGGACACGCTGCGTCAGTACAACGAAGAACACTTTGCCACGCGTTCCGATAACAGTAACCTCGCCGCACGCATTGCCAGTTACGAACTGGCCTATAAGATGCAGTCACAAGCACCGGAAGCCGTGGACATTTCGCAGGAAACGGCAGCAACTCACGAGCAGTACGGTCTGACCGATCCGAAGAGCGAAAAGTTTGGACGTCAGTGCTTGCTGGCTCGTCGCCTTGTCGAACGCGGCGTGCGTTTCGTACAGATCTATTCCGGCGGAGCCCACAACGACGACAACTGGGATGCGCACTCGGACATGGAAGCGAATCATAATCTCCATGCCGGCGAGACTGATAGACCAATCGCCGGGCTCATCAAAGATCTGAAAGATCGTGGCATGCTCAAGGACACGCTGATCGTCTGGGGCGGCGAATTCGGTCGTCAGCCCACGGCCGAATACGCCACCGGCAGCGGTCGAGACCACAACAGCTACGGCTTCACCATCTGGATGGCTGGCGGCGGCATCAGAGGCGGCACGACAGTCGGAGCCACCGACGAAATCGGCAGCAAAGCGGTGGAAGACACTTTCCACGTCCGCCACATGCACGCCACGATCCTGACGCAACTCGGCTTGAGTCCGGAAAAACTGACTTACTTCTTCGGCGGCTTGGACAACTCGCTGGTCGGCGTCGAGGGTGCACAGCCCATGTGGAAGATTATGTCGTGAGGATTTTTCTCTCGCTCGTACCGCGGCAACTAATGTTCAGCCCGAACATCGGTGTCATTCTCGAAATACAAACACGGATCATTGAATGAATGTGCCCGTTGAAGAATCACTCCTCATTCGGAGCCGCAACTGGACTCGAAATCATCGCGCCGCATGTGTCGCAACTCTGGACTTCTTTGCGCTGGCATCAGTGATATTGTTCGGCGTCTTTTTTTCGCAATCACGCTGTTTTGGCCGACAGAGTTTCGTGTCGTGACGAATACAAATTCGTGGTTCAACGGTCTTGCCCTGTTTTGTTTGATGGCATTTGGATCGTTGCCATTTTGTGTCAGCAGAGTTTATCGGGTCCGACCGACCTGGCTGAGGCTCTCGCTCAGTGTTTTTGTTGGTCTCGCGGGAATTGGATTGACCGTCATCGGAATCCTTGGGGGATTTGAGACAATAACCAAGGCTGACGACTCTCTGCGTATTTATTTCCCCCTCTGGGCGATCTGGGAACGGCTTCTGGCAGCAGCCTTACTTTTGATGGGTGGCACCATTGCCGTGGGAGCAGTTCTTGGACTTCTCGGTGGTACGTCGACATCTGCCGAATCGCATTCAATCGCTCGCCGATCGCGTAGAATCGTCCTCACGCTTTGGATCGTTACGTTCTTCGGGACATTGATCCTCACGCAATTTCAAGTCAGCCGTTTGCGAAAAACGCTTTGCGTATCAGATATTATGTTTCCCGAGTATCCTGACAAACAGGTCCTCCAGGAGAAACACATCGAGAGTTTCCGTACCGGAATTATACGCCTGAATGACTCAATGATAGCGGTCTGCCTACTGAACAACGGGCCGCGAACACGTGTTTCCAGCCTCAAGAATGCATCCCGCATGACGATTAACGGACCTCAAGGTGCGTATATGCCGGACTATCCGTTTTATTGGTCGGATCAGGAGCAGAATCGACGTGGCGGCAAGTATCCACCTTCTGTTCACTTTGATGGAGTCCTAATTGATCTTAAGAGATCGGGTACGCCACTGGAAATCAAGTTTTGCTGGCCAACGTCAACGGTT
>JAYVNW010000350.1:0-1527 GCA_043758225.1 Candidatus Kuenenia sp.
AGCAGTATTCCACGGAACGTCGTATTTTCCTGCTGGAAGACTGTGCCTATCGTGAACTGCGCTACGATGGCGATCCGATTCCGAGTATCTGGTCACTGGACAAAACCCGCGAGACCGTGATTCTTGCGCAGACGTTTTCGAAAAGCTTCTCGCCCGGAATTCGAGTCGGAATGGGCGTACTGCCGACGTGTTTGATCAAGGCCGTAACGGACTTAAAAGGCAACGACGATTTTGGTTCGGCTCACCTGAATCAGCATATCGTCGCACGAGCCATCCGCACGGGTGAATATGCCGAACACGTTCGGACAGTCTGTGAAAGTTATCGACGCAAACGTGATGCAATGGTCGCGACGGTCGAAAAAGAATTTGCAGGATTGCCGGGCGTTTCGTGGTTCACTCCAAAAGGCGGCATGTACGTGTGGCTGCGACTGCCTGACCATATCCACACTGGCTTCACCAGCGAATTATTTCATCGCGCGACTCAGGTGGATAAGGTGATGTATGTGCCGGGTGAATTGTGTTATCCGGCCGATTGGGTAGATCGTCCTCGTTGCGAGATGCGATTGAGTTTCGGCGTGCAGAATGTTGCTGGTATCGAAGCAGGTATTCGACGTCTGGCGTCTGCCGTTCGCTGGGCTTTGGCAACGCATACGTCAACGCAGGCTAATTTGTCGGCGGAGTCTGATCGGTGAAAAAGGAGTCTGATGGCTGGCGACCATCGTGTTCGACTCAAATGCTGCACGTTCGAGCGAAGATGCTGCAGGAGATTCGCGAGTTTTTCCGCCAACGCGATTATCTGGAAGTGGAAACTCCGTGCCTTTCGCGCGACATCGTCCTTGACGCATGGTTGGAACCGTTTTCCCTGGACTTTCGGGGAGAGCGATGGTTCCTGCAAACGTCCCCGGAATCGCACATGAAGAGATTGCTGGCGGCGGGTGTCGGTTGCATTTTTCAGGTCAGTCGAGTCTTTCGGCAGGACGAACGTGGCGATCTCCACAACTCTGAATTCACGATGATCGAATGGTACGGAGTTGGTTCCACGTGGCTTGCACAACTGGAAGTCACTGAAGCGTTAGTACGAACGGCGACGCGTGCCGCAGCGGAAGTCACCGGCAGAAACGTCGCTGAGCCATGGGAATCCAGCCCTTTTCGAAGAACGACATACGCCCAGGCTTTTCAACGTGCTTTTGGAATCAACGTCTTCGAATGCTGCGGAAGCGATTTGATGAGCATCGCTGGCAAGTTTGACATTCCGTTACCTGACGACCTTCGTCCCGATCAGATTGACGATGTGTTAAACGTCATGCTGGCCTTCGTCGTGGCACCACAACTAGGCAGTGCCATCAATGGCGATTCGACCGGCAAAATACATCCAGAATTCTTATGCGACTATCCGGCCTCTCAAGCCGCGCTAGCAGTGCTTTCGGAAACTCACCCGCAAGTGGCGCGGCGTTTCGAACTGTATATTCAGGGCATCGAACTTTGTAACGGCTATCAGGAACTGACAGACGTCGCAGAATTGCAGCG
>JAYVNW010000351.1:0-2434 GCA_043758225.1 Candidatus Kuenenia sp.
ACCGCCATTGATTCGAATTCCACCGCCTCCGTTGTTTTCTCGAACGACACCGCCGCTATTCACATGTGGATTGCCCGCGGAGATGCGTGGGCCGCCTGCCGCTGGCGCGTGTATACCGCCGTTTCCACGAAATCCGCCGCCAGCGTGAACTGCACCGCCCCCGCCGTTGACATGTCCTCCGCCCACACCGCCAGCATGTCCTCCACCCAGACCGCCGACATGGCCTCCACCATCTCCGCCAGCATGTGAATGTCCTCCGCCACCTCCGCCGCGGCCTCCTCCACCTTTCTGAGCGACTCCTGCAGCAGAAGCTTTCGATTGCTCAGTTCCATTGAATCCACTGAGTACCACGGCCAGTCCGCAGACTATCGCCATATTCAAATTTAATCGTTTCATATTCGTTGTCTCCGAGTAGAAGCGAATCGCTCAGATCGATGTCTGACGAACTCGCGATGAATGGAATGTTTCTATCGTACTTCTACGGCGGCCGTCGCTTCCGGCGCGGCTGCCTTACGAACGATGGTGATGATTTCACTGTCGGGTTGATGGACACCAGCAATCTCATGATCAACAGATTGCCATGTCATCGTGTGATCATCAATTCTGGTGTAAATGCTGGTGCTGGATGCAGTTTTCCCATCGGCCAGTACACCATTCATTTTCAACATCCAGCGTTCTGCATTTGGTGTCAGATCTGCTTCTCCGTCTCTATTTGGCGTTTCACTCTCATCATCGGACGTGATTGTTTCATCCGATTCTCGGTACCAGACACCTTCACCGAACGAACCTGATGAGTCAAAAATCCAGGCACGCAGTTTTGAAGTCAGTGGATCCCAGCCGATTCGCTGAGTTCCCGTAATGTTGTCCTGTCCCGCCATTTCTATCGTGAACGAACGCATCAGGAAGTTTCCCTTGTCGATCGGTGCGCATGAGAAATGCACAACTGCATCGTCGCCTTCATCCACCCAATCGCCTTGCAGCCACGCAAGTTGCTCCAGCTTCAGACTGTGCTCCTTCAAATCGCGCGAATCACGATCATGAACGCTTGCGACAAACCATTTCCCGTCAGTTCGTACGTGAACCGTCGTGTAACGACACACAACACAGGAAGATTGGTCGGCACATTCGCAAGTCGTAGTGCCCTCTTCGATGGCAACATCGGGGCTCACAAAGCGAATCGAATCGATCGTTTTTTCGAGTTTGCAGCCTGGATTTTGCTCAAAGAATTCGGCAAGTGATTCCTCAATTGCGGCGCGCCCGCGACAGCAAACATTTGACTCATGGACGCATTCTGCATCCGCTGCGAAGTGTTCAGCCAGCGATTTTGCATCACCTGTCTGATAAGCCTTCACAAACGCGGCGGCATTCTTTCGAATTGCTGCTTCATCGGCGGCATGTTTATCAGCTGCTGCAGTCGTGACACCAGCGGGGGCCTTCACGCTCTCCGTTTTTGCACCGTTCTGTGCCGTGGCAATTCCATCTCCAGTGAGTACGATTGAACCCGTCACAAGGCCGGCTAATAAGGCTAATGTCATCTTTAACATGGGATCCCTTTCTTTTGCCGTCGAGAACGGCTGTTGTCCATTGCCGAATTCAAATCATTCTTAACTTCAAATGGATCGTATTCAGCGTGCCACAAAGTGATACTCGGGGTTTTCTTCCGCAAACACGTTTTCATGCGGCTCAGCCAGAACTTCAATTTGATCGTAGAAGTAGTGTTCGATGAGACGTGGCTTATCGTCTTTGGGCCAGCCATAGTTATCGACTGCGATCAGCAGCTTCGTCTCTGCGTCAAAGCAATACCGGCTTGCGCTGTAGTCATGCACAGTCGCTTCGTCTTTGAAGTTGATGTGAAAGACAACCACGTCCTGATCCGAGTATGTCGATTGCTCCATCTTGCAATCAGCCAAAGCGGCTACGCCCCTGTGTTCGTCGTAGAACAACTGGATTCGAGATACCAGGTTCTCGATGCCGGCATCAGTGATCGGATATCTACAGGTCTGCTTTGCCATGCGACAATCCGGGTCGAGACGCCAGACACGACGGATGGCCGCCAATCCTTTTGTTGGCCTGACGATCAGGCGGTTATGGTTTTCGCCATGGACGTAAAGCGCTTCCTGCTCACTGTCGGCCCAACGCATGTAGACGCTGAATGGCTCGCGGCGGGTCTTGAATTCGATCCGATCGACTGGCCGTAGCTCGTCGTCAACTTCTTCCTGCAATTCCAGAATGGCTGTATATCCCGGCATCGCCGTGGCTGCTGAGCGAGCTGCCTGCAGATGTTCCTTCAGTTTTTGGAAATCGTCAGTCGCAGTTGTGTCGGACGTGTCAACAGGATCTCTCGAGGACGATCCTGCCGTTCCGGAATTTTTCAGGGCTGGTAAAGTCGATGCGACCACTGTCGAATCGATGACGTTTGCATTGCTCGTCACGT
>JAYVNW010000352.1:0-3121 GCA_043758225.1 Candidatus Kuenenia sp.
TAACGGTACAGGGCGCAACAATGCGAGAGTTCGCGCCTTGGTATCCAGGTTATTCAGGGAGCACCGGGAACCAAAAGTGCCTTCGCGATTTGCTAGCGCCGAAAGGTGAGGTCCTGAAGAGTAAGACCTGTGCTTCGGAGGTTCGGCGAGCGGGGGTCGTCAGTTCCCTGATTGTGATTCCCGCAGCGCTACCATTTTATTTTCTAATGGGTGCGTACGAATTAACAGCGTCGTACGCAATGGGCAAGCAGCACCGCAGCGCCTGAGGGCCTGGTTTTTGCTCTACTTCGCAGGAGTTTCACTTCTTGAGAAGTAACTCCGTCAACCTGCATGCAGCAATCTGAAGTGCAGACGTCGGAAGGATCGACGGTCCATTTCGTAGGCGGCGACGTTGGAAGCATCTGGCTGAAGTTCAGAGTCGCCCCGATAGCGCGTTGCTCACGACATGGACACTTGTGCTCCTCGTCGTCACCTGACTTCGCAGGACGTGAATTCTTGGCTTCACTGTTCTGGCAACAGCGACACTGAGGTTCAGCTTGCTCAGCCCCCCGAACCTTCATAGTACAGCAACAGAACGAGGACCCCAGGAGAGTCGTTCCGATGAGCAATATGGAAAGGATGCGGTGAAACATATTGACGCGCGATGTTAGTCAAATGCTAAGGCAAGAGCCAGATCAATCTGTTAGATGCCGCGAGCAATTCGTTTCTTCACGCACACTCTCAGAATTGTTCAGATTCAGGAAATTCGCTGACAACGCGGCGAAATTGAAATGCGACTACCCAGGCGAAGCTGGATTCTCAATCGCCGCCACCAGGCTCGCGACCTCCTCGACGCCGTTGACTCCGATTGCTGTCAGTTGCCGCTTTCCAGACTTCCAGGTGACTGCCAGATGTTCCGGCATCTGTACCAGTCTGCACTCTTTGTTGCCACACTTTGCCATAACAGCTGGGGCATCCCCGAACCACATCTGCTGCTCGGTATTGTGTTCGAAGATTGCAAATGAAGATCCATCCGATCTGGTGCACAAGCTGGCTGAGCATGTGCAGCATGGCATTTTCAGAATGTAAGTCGAAGTCAACTGATATCCGTTCGGCAGATGGTTGCCAATTGCTGGCAGATATCCCAACATTGATTCCGCAGTGTCCAGAGACACTTCGACGCCGTGATATTGCTTTGAAAGTTCATCCATTGCCAATAAAGGATCCGTCGCAAACTGCGACAGCATTGTCCGAAGATTCACTGCCAGCGCGTCATGATGATGGTCATTCTGGTTGTGGCGATGCGTAAAGCCCCAAACCCCCATGGCCAGCAGCAAACCAGCCGCGAGAGCGAGTCCTGATACGCGAGATCGTATTCCAATTCGACGAACTTCAGGCAGAGTTCGATTTGTCGATGAAGTGGTTATAGCGCATTCCAGCTTGTCCCACAGACCAGCCGACGGTTCCGGGACGACTGAATCATCAAACAGGGTGCTCAGCTTGTCGAACGACGCCAGTTCATCGCTGCATTTGCAGCATCCACTAATGTGTTCACGAAACTCCGCCACGAGTTCAGGCTGAAGTTCGTCGTCATGAAAGCACGACAAAAGTTCTTGTGCGGCGATACAGTCCATCTCATTCCTCCCATCCAAGAGCCAGCAAGTGACTCTTCAATTCGCGGCGTGCTCGATTTAATCGCGATCCCACAGTGCCTTCCGGGATGCCAACGATTTCTGCAATTCGACTATAGGAAAGGTCTTGCGATTCTTTCAGATCAAGGATGATGCGGAGTTCCGTGTCCAGCCGGGACAAGGCGACCTCGAACAGTTCCTTCAGATCCTGATCCACCTTTTCCGTCGCAGCAACATCGACCAGCGAGTCGATCGGAACCATAGACTTTCGGCTTGATCGGCGCAGATGCTGCAATGCGTGGTTGACCGCCAGTCGATGAACCCACGTGGAGAACTCAGACTCGAATCGAAACTTGTGCAAGTTGACAAAAAGATGAAGGAAAATGTCCTGCGTCACATCCTCTACGTCGGATGAACCCACGATTCGATAGACCGTGCGATAAACCCGACTCCCCAACGATTCGTAAATGAGCCGCTGTGACTCACGTTCACCTCGTGCGGCACGTTCAATAACTTCGTTCGCGAGAACCATCTTGCCCCCGCAAGAGACATTGTGCTGAAGGTTTGTTGCCTTCGACTCCCTGGTTATTTGATGCCTGGCAGCGGACATTTCTTCACGACAATTTGAGAATCTGGCAAAACATGAAGCCCGATGCATTCCTCGAGACGCTGGGATCGTAGTCGACTCGGGCAGTTCTGCCGAGGCCGTCGCATTTTCTTGCCGATTTTGAGTCCCTATCGGCAGGTGTGCGGAATTGACAGGAATCTCGGTTTGTCGCTGATGCACTTGCAATGACGAAATCAAAACGATGTCGTCACTTGTCAGAGCGATAGTACCATGACTCCGATGCTGGCCTGCTTCAGAAGCTGAAACAAAGGATTCTGACGAAATGTTCGGAATGGTACGGCACATGCATCCATCATCATTTCGTCACGCCGATGTCAATCGACGATCGGTGAAAATGAAAAAGTTACAAACAAATCTCTCGGGAGCATACAAATGAAAAAAATCATCTGGTCGATTATTGCCGTGATTGCGATATCAACAAGCCAGACAGTGCAGGCGGATCACAACTATGGCGTTTCCAGCAACAATACGGGATCTTCATACGCGCCCTCACAGGCTTACCACGATGGTCTGGCGCACCGCGATTCCGATCGTCAGGTATCGCATAATCTGGCTCACAGCATTGGGCTAAGTCGCGGACAGCACAACTCGGTGCATCGATCGTTGTCACATGAAGCATTTCATGACAATCAGGCACATGCAAACTTTGACAACAATTACGGCAGAGCTGCGTATGGCAGTCCGTCATACGGATATGGCTATGCGGGCCAACAACCATACTCAACGAATGCGCAATCTGCCTCCCCATATCTTAACTCGCAGTACGGAAGCCAGTATCCTGCGAATCCATATTCTCCTCGGTCATATTCGGGCCCTCAGTACGACAACAGTGCGTACTCGACAAACCCTTACGCAACGCATGGGAACATGGGGTACGGCAACG
>JAYVNW010000353.1:0-7019 GCA_043758225.1 Candidatus Kuenenia sp.
CTGGAGCATGGTCATCATCACTCCTGCAACCGCTGGGATTCACGATGCCCGTAAAGCCAGTGCGAGGCCAGATTGTTCAACTGCAATTGCCCGCACCGCCGTTTCGATGCGTGATCGAATTAGGCAGGCGTTACCTTGTGCCACGACGTGATGGATTGATTCTTATCGGTTCGACAGAAGAGGACGCGGGCTTTGCTAAGCACACAACTACGGAAGGTGTTTCCGGGTTGCTCGAGTTCGCAAAGTCTCTGGTTCCCTCGCTCGCTCACGCTGAAGTTGTCCAGACGTGGGCTGGTCTGCGGCCGGGATCGCCAGATGAATTACCATTGCTGGGGCGAGTGCCAAAGTTTTCGAATGTGTTTATCGGTGCCGGACATTTTCGTTCAGGGCTTCAGATGTCACCCGCGACGGGAACGATTCTGGCCGACCTGATGCTGGATGACGTACCAGCGATTTCGATGAATGGACTGGAACCTGCGCGATTTGGCGAGCGGTTGGTTTTCAGCCCTCCGTGTACCTCCAGCTAAAACCTAGCGCATTCGAAATCACACAAAACACAGGCGCCAGTAACCCGGCCCTTGACCTTCCATTCCAAAGATCCATAGTTCCGAAAGTCCAGCTGTGCGAGCCGTCATCCAACGAGTCACCGAAGCATCCGTCATCGTGGACAATATCGTCGTCGGACAGATTCAACGTGGTTTCATGGTGCTGCTTGGCGTTGCAGAAGGTGACACTCAGGAAGATGTTATCTGGACCGCAGGAAAGATTGCCGGCTTGCGAGTCTTCGAAGACGCAGACGGGAAGATGAATCTGGCTCTTGCGGACGTCGGAGGATCAATTCTCCTTGTGAGTCAGTTCACTTTGTACGGCGATTGCCGAAAAGGCCGTCGTCCGAGTTTCGTCGAAGCTGCTCGTCCGGAAAAAGCCAACGCTCTCTATAAGAGTGTCGCAGCAGAACTTCGTGGACAGGGGTTGACTGTTGAAACCGGCACGTTTCAGGCTCACATGGATGTTCGTTTGCTCAACGATGGACCGGTGACTTTGCTGCTGGAGAGTCGAAAGTAGCGATGCTGTGTTGATCCCGGGGCCAGGTACAGACGAACCGCCGGTCGGGACTTGCGATCGGTTGAATCGTTTAACCCGACTCGAAGAGGGTAATGAGTACCCCGCCTCCTCTTCGAGTCGGGTTAACCGAAAGTGAACTCGACTTAGACTACATCAACACGCCGCGTAACCGGCAGAAACTGCCGGTTTTTTTTGGGGGCGAAAACGCTCTTTCCCTCATTGCCGTAGCCCTCCTATACTTCTGAAACCCATTTGAGGTCCGGCCCCGGGTCAATGAAAGCAGACAAATGACCTCGCACAGCATCGTTGATTTAGTCGTATTAGGCATCTTGCTGTATTGCGCCGTTCGAGGTGCGTCGCGCGGACTGCTGTCTCAGCTTTCATGGGTCATAGCGCTGTTGCTTTGCTTCAAATTCTCCGGCACGCTGGCCCCGGCAATCGAACCCATGATTGGCGTCGATCCACCCTTGAAGCAGTGGCTGGCTATGCTCGGCGTTTACGTAGGGCTCTGCGGAGTCTCATTTGTTGTCGCTGGAATGCTGAGCAATTGGATGGCGAAGGCAAAAATCATTGATTTTGACAAACACCTCGGCGGGATACTGGGATTCGTCAAGGGGGTCATTATCTGCATGACGGTCATGTTTTTCGCAATCACGATGTCCCCTCCGATGCGACAAATCGTCAGCCAAACATACTCCGGCTACGGCGCGGCGTTAATACTGCATAACTCCAAATATCTGATTCCGCTGCTGCCAGAAAACGCCATTCCAACCGTTCAAAACGTCATCGACAACTTCAACAAGTCGCTACAAACTGGTCCAGATGATCTGAATGGTGCAACTCCTATTGAAGCCGGGACGTTTGGAACAGACTCCGGCGCTGTTGGTTCTTTGGCGAATTCCGGTGGTTTCGATCTCTCCAACTTTATTCCCAAAGGCTTAGGCAGCGGAGCCGCAGCAAACAGAGTCGGCTCTACGACATCAGGATCCGGGGGCACTTCCTCAACCGGATCAGGCCCGTCGCTCCAGGATTTGCTGAGTCAGGTGCC
This sequence comes from Candidatus Kuenenia sp., assembly GCA_043758225.1. Taxonomy (GTDB): domain Bacteria; phylum Planctomycetota; class Planctomycetia; order Planctomycetales; family Planctomycetaceae; genus SXXK01. Next base: position 2,114 of record JAYVNW010000353.1, read on the forward strand.
AGCGAATCTTCGCAACCAGTTGAGCCAGAACATGGTCGATACGTTGCAAAACTCATCCGCCGAGGAAAAACAGCGGCTGCTAAACCAACTGAGTTCCAATGTCCCGCAGAATGCAGGGGCGATTCTGACCGACTTTCTCAGAGGTTCATCGAGCCCAGGCGGGCAGGGTACCTCCACTCCAGCGACATCCACACAGCTCGGCCAAAACGAATCGGCACTGTTAAGCGAAATCGCAGGCATCTACAGCCAGAGAAATGATATCATTGCAAAATCCAAACAGTACCTCGCTGGATTGCCAGGCGACGTCCAGCGGAGAGTCGTGGAAGACTGGCATGCGGATGCCATGGGTCTCAATAATGACCCGGATCCCGCCACCGACGTGAACACTCGAATCGATGATCGAATTCTGCGACAACTAAACCGAGCTGGCATCTCGCTGGACCGTTTGGGCGTTGATTTGCGAAATAGACTGAGCCAAGCGAATCGATGAACGATCCATTGGGTGCGCCTATTGCAGGAGCGACATGAGAAACCTGATGCATTATCACCCCGACGATTTTGAACGGATCGCCCCACAACGCGTGAATTTGAACCACGCAGCGGGGGTCCAATTTTGTCCCCCTGAAAAAATCAGCCTTTTTCCATAATTAACATAACATAACGGACATTATCGGACGTTGCGTATCACGTTTTGAGGACCCACATTTTGAACCAAATGCTTCCTACCTGACGATGGCAAGATTGTGCCTACTGCAAAACAAGTCGCGCCGGCAACTCTGATTCAAGACTGCTGCCACGACGCGATGAGCAACCATCCGCCGCCAGCAAACAGTTAGCCGCCGAGCGAACCTCGCCCTCCCCGACCGTTCACACCGACGTCGCAGATCCATCTTCATGAAACACGCCAATACGACGGTATCGCTGATAGCGGCGTTCCAGCAAATCCGGAATCGAAAGGTTGTCCAGATTGTGGAGCGATTCAACCAAGCGAGCCTTCAGCGTTGTGGCCATCTTAAAATGATCGCGATGGGCACCACCCAGCGGTTCAGGAATGACTTCATCCACAACGCCAAGTTGTGTCAAATCTTTGCTGGTGAACCGAAGCGCCTTGGCCGCCTTGTCGGCATGCTTGGAACTTTTCCAAAGAATTCCGGCACAGCCTTCCGGACTGATGACTGAGTAATAGGCAAACTCAAGCACCGCCACATGATCTCCCATACCGATGCCCAAAGCACCACCCGAGCCACCTTCGCCAATCACGACGCAAATGATCGGAACTTCCAGCGTGGACATGTCCCGCAGATTGACGGCAATATTATAAGCCTGACCGCGTTCTTCGGCCCCAATTCCGGGATACGCGCCTGGCGTATCGATCAGGCAAATGATCGGCAGACCGAAGCGGCTGGCCATTTCCATCTTTTGCATGGCCTTCCGATAGCCTTCCGGATGAGCACATCCGTAGCAGCATTCGTTGCGTTCCTTCAGATTGCGACCCTTTTGGTGGCCAACAAACATGACTTTGCGGCCCGCAAGTCGTGCGAATCCAGTCACAATCGCTCGGTCGTCACCAAACGCCTTATCACCGTGCAACTCGACGAATTCATCAAACACAAGTTCCAAATAGTCAGGAGTTTGCGGTCGATCAGGATGCCGAGACACCTGAACCGTCTGCCATGGATCCAGATTTGCGTATCGCTCACGGGTCATTTGAGTCAACTCAACCCGCATCCGCCGCATGATCTCCTTTTCAGCGGGAGTCGGGTCCTGCTGCGATTCCAGCTTCAGAAGGCGTTCTTCCAATTCGTACAGCGGTTTTTCAAACGACAACTGATGCAAGGCAGCCATAACTCACCCAAACGGCAAACAAAGACAATCAACGCTGCGAATCACTCCAAGCCGAATCCGCAACAATCCACTGGAAACACATCACGCAAGCTACTCAATCAAAGCCTCGGAACTCTACGGGATTTGCGGGTTTGTGAAAATGCCGCCAGAGAATCCGACTGCGAAACCTGTGCAATTCCTGCCGATAATCCAATCCAAAAGGAAACGCCGCGTAAGTAGGAAGGGCAAATAGGAAACACAGGCAATCTGTGAACAACATTAAAACGCGTCACTTTTCGCAGTTTTTCCAGCAGTCGCTGATGACTGACAATCCATGGCAAAAGAAGCCCGATCATAGAATGTCCGGGAGTTCTGTCATAAAATCGAGATCCACATCTGGCTCTGTCGGCTGCACCGGAGCTGCACCGGGCCGAATTTCCACTGGCGCGGGAGCAGCCTTTGGTGCGGCGGCCAGTGGCTGAGGAGCCGGATTTACGGGCAAAGGAGCCGCTGCGCGAGGAACTACAGCCTGTACCGGTGGTACTTGATACTGAGGAACTGGCTGCTGCGAAGGCGCGGCCTGCGGCATTGGAATCTGACCGGGCATGATCCCGGGCGGCATCATTTGCTGTCCTGGCATCTGCATTGAATATTGATTCATTTGCGGCTGCATCATTTGATGCGGCATCCCCGGGTGCATCATCTGAGGCATCATTGGCATCATCTGAGGCTGCATCATCTGAGGCATGATCATCGGCTGACCAGGCATTCCATACGGCATCAGCGGCATCTCGGCTGCAGCCTGCTGAGCAGGTGGCGATGTCGCCGCTGGCTTGGCCCCGTGTTTTTTAACTGCTTCCATTACCCCAATGGACGCCGTCAAATGTTTGCCCTTCACAGGCTTAGCAGGTGCCTCAAGACCGCGGGAGACACGATCGGCGTCAGCACGACTGTCAAGACGCTTATCTACACTTAGGCTCTCATTAGCTTTTGCATCCTTAATTTTCTTCGCATACAACTCTGCCGGGTCCTCCAAAAAGCATCGCACATTTCTAAACAAAGACATAACCTCACGCATCTCAGCGGGGCGATCCTTAGGTTTCTTGGCAAGCAATTTCAGTATTAACGCGTCCAACTCCGGTGCAACGTTGCGATTTACAATCGACGGCGGATTTGGAGCTTCGCTAAGATGTTTTGCCAATAAATCACTGGGATTTAGGCCAGCAAAGGGAGGGGACCCTGTTACAATTTCATAAATTGTTACGCCTAGGCTATAGATTTCTGATTGCGGCGTTGACGAGCTCTTTAGTATTAGCTCGGGGGCGATATAAGTACGCGTCCCCATGATTACTTTCTGCTTTCCACTGACTAACTTCATGACTCCTGTTAGAATTCTAGTGGCAAGAGAAAAGTCTATGACGCGAACCTCACCTGTCTTATTGACCAGAACATTATCTGGCTTAATATCGCGATGCAGCCATCCCTTTTCGTTCATATGGACAAAAGCCTGACACATGGCCTCAACAATCTTCTTTAAACGTGACTGAGTTTCAGCCAAATTGGCAGTAATTTGAGCCTTTAAGCTTGGTGCCCGGAAGTAATCCATTATGAAGAAGCCATGATCTCGGTTAACCTCAAGCTTGTGATATCGGATCATTGAGGGATGCTCGCAAAGAGAGCCCACTTTATACTCATGCTTCAGAACATTCTTTGCGGCAACGTCTTTCAACGATTCGGGTAACAGAAGTTTCATCGCCAAGGGCACAGCAGAGCCCGCCTGAGAAACTTCCCAGATCTGCGTAGAACTGCCAGTGGCAATGCAGTTTTTAAGCTCGTAGCCGCCGACCAGATTTTGGTTATCGCTCACGAGACTATCCCTTGTAAATTATTCATGTTCAAAAATGGTAAATCGCCAGCGGTTCTCTGACTCGCTCCGCCAATCATATGCGATTGCCAAAGATTCAGCGACCCGTTGAAGTATATGCGAAGCAGCAGGGGGTGCGTGAAGTCGAAACTGCAAACTTAATCGCAGCCACTCAGAGATTCGATGCTTGCTGAATCCTGCGTAGGGCAAGTTTTTTGCGAAACCTGTATAGCCATTTCAATTGTGAACCACTGCGGGATCTGACATATTCCGGTCATGCAAACAATCCGGGATCAAACGCATTGTGGTAAACCGTCAACACGAACTTGACTTTTGGCCATTTTAACACCCCCTCCCCTGCCCTTGTACCCATCTCAATTCAATCAAGAGTCTGTTTATGAACCGACAACCCTCACACACCCGTGCAGCTTGTTTGGTGCGAGTCGCAACATTGGTCGCTTTATTCAGTACGGTGACTGCATCCTTTGCGGCAGACGAAATGGAACACACGTTATTTACAGGATCTCTCGTCAAGGCTGGGGATGATGAAGGAGACATCCTGCGACGATTTGAAGTGCAACTGCTGACTCAAAAAAAGACGCACTTCTTCCACGTCATTGACGATACCCGCACCGGATGCCCGTGGCCGGAGAGCTACGGACGCACTGGACCGGAAGTTGGCATCGACTCCTTAAACCCACACCTTGTCTACAACTACGACGGTAATCCCTATTTGATTGGCCTACCACCCCTTATTGTCGCCCTGCCAGACGCAATTGAGTCAGATACGACGTGGGAACACGCAGGCTGGCAAATGACAGCCATAGAACAACGCAATGTCGAAAATACGCCGGCGTGGACAATCGAAGCTCGCGAACGGCGAGGTCGGCAGCAAACCCTGACCGTTAACGCATCGACTGGCATCACTCTTCGTGCTGAAGCCCAGATTTTCATGGGCCAGGGCGAACAATTTGCCCTGACACTGACTCAGACTTCTCGCAAAATACTTGAAAAATCGGTCACTGATGCAAGCCAAGAACTACAGGACCAACTCTTGGAACTACAAGGTAATTTGAAACGCCGACCAGATTCTCATTTGAGCGAGCTTTCTTCGAGGCAGATTGTAGACATCACGGCAGCCTTGGAGCCTTGCTTAACGCTCGCTAAAGGAACACCGCTGGAGCTGCTCGTTAAACAAATAAAAACGGATACTGAACA